>JAGQOZ010000709.1 GCA_020426955.1 Planctomycetales bacterium | reverse complement strand
CGTATTGAAGACTCCGTCGTCATTTGAATCGCCAAGCTCTTGGAAGGCCACGTCCACCGCGTATTCGGCAGCGGAATCGTTAGGAGTTCGTAAGCGAACAAAGTAGGTCACGCCCGCTTGGACCATGCCGGAATCGGCATTGACGCCGTCGTTCGGTTCGGTTTCCAGAATGTTATTTCCCAGTTGATCTTCCACTTCCAACTTGGCCAAATTGCCGGATGGCGAACTGACGGCAATGCGAATCCGACCTGATTCAGTAGCCGTAAAGCGGAAGAAGTCTTCGTCATTGCGGTCTGCGACGGTGCCGGTCAAACGAGCGGCATTGGCATGATTCACAGCAAAGGCATCGGCCGACGACTTGGAGTCGTTTGATTCGCTTTCCGCAATCGTACCGGTCGGAGCGTTTCCGCCAGTGCTGCCACCGTTGTTGTTTCCTCCGGTATTGGTTCCGCCGCCGTTGTTCGTAGCGTTCAGGCTGAGATTGGCGATATACCCTGCGGCCGAACCGTTGGGACTGCGGAGTCGAACAAAGTACGTTTGGCCGGCAACAACCGTTCCGCTGGCCGAATTTACTCCATCATTCGGTTCGGTCTCCAGAATATTGACACTTTGGGTGTTTTCAACTTCCAATGCGGCGAAGTTCCCATTGGTGGTTTGCACTTCGGCTTGCAGCGTACCGCTGCTGGCTGCGGTGAAGCGGAAGTAATCTCGGTCATCGGAACTGTCCGAAGTGCCTCGTAGCTGGATCGTGCCATCCAAGCCCAAGTCGATGGCATTGGCTTGCGATTTGTCGCCGTTCGGCTCGGCTTCGTCAACCATATCGGCTGCATTTCCGCTGCCACCCGTATTCGATCCGTTCGAACCACTGTTACCGCCGGTGTTGCCGGAATTATTGCCGGTGCTGTTCGCATCTTCAAAGACAATTTGGACTTGGTACTGCGCGGAATGGTCGTTCTTGCTTCGCAGGCGAATGAAGTATTGTGTCCCCGCGTCCAGAACGACGGTTCCTCCGTTGATATTGTCGTTGGGTTCCGTTTCAAAAACTTCGACGCTGGTGGTTCTATTTTCCAACGTCAACTGGGGCGAATTCCCGTTGGAAGAGTTAACTTGGATTTGGACCGTTCCGCCACCTTGCGGAGCCTGAAAGACAAAGAAATCTTTATCTTTGTCACTGGTAGAATCACCCATCAATGTAACTTGCCCATCCTCTGGAACCACAAAGGCAGTGGCTGAAGATTCACGGTCGTTGGGTTCGGTCTCCCAGGTAGTGGCGGACAGCGCGATTCGGCTGTCCAATGCTTCCAGGCGTGGGATTCGCTGCAAAGTAGCAACCGATTTATTGGTTTTAGTTTTTTTCATGGCCTTAACTCCTGCAATTTGTTTGGCGAAATGTTTTTTGGAATTCGATTTTCAAGAACAAGTTGTGAATCTGACGTTGTTTGTCTACCGTTAAACTCAGGTTCACCGCACCGACGCTGCAGCGTGCTCATCAGCAGAGAGTAAAACCGGGGCAACAGTACCGTCATGAAGATTCAATAAATTTGCGCTCGCGTCGACTCTGACCGCAAAGTCCGTCAAATTGCGGGATTTGGAGATTGGGAAGCGATTTCGAATGGGACGAAAATCCCAAAGGAAGTTTTTTTGGCGGTACGCGGGTTTCGATTGGACTCTTTCTGATATCCGCCAGAAACGACGAGATTTCGACCATGAACGACCAAAAAACTGACGAAACAATCGAACCTTCGGATGGATCGCTCTTGCGACGCATTCAAGGTGGCGAAGAAGACGCAGCCACTCAGCTGTATCTGCGATATTCGAATCGTCTGATTGCTTTGGCAAAGCACAACACATCGCCTGAACTAGCAGTGCGATTTGACCCAGAAGACGTAGTGCAGTCCGTGTTTCGATCATTTTTTCGACGCGCATCGGGCGGTTGTTACGACGTTCCGGAAGGCGGCGAACTATGGAGGCTGTTGTTGGTGTTAGCGCTCAATAAAGTGCGAGGTTTAGCGATTCATCATCGAGCACAAAAACGGAGTGTTCGCCAAACGATGAGTGGTGAAGCGGCGGACCAAGTGCTGCAGCGGCACGAATCGCAGAATCCTGAACCATATCAAATTCTGCAAATGGTGGTGGATCAAATCTTGGGCACCATGACTCCACTACAACGCCAGATTGTGGAATTGCGGATTGAAGGCTGTAGCGTTCCGGAAATCGCAGAAAACACGGGGCGATCCAAACGAACCGTCGAGCGCGTTTTGCAAGGTTTTCGCGAACAGCTGTCAGCCAGAATTGGCACTGAAGACAACCACGACGAAGCATGATGAACGTCTTCCCGAATCAACACTTGGAGTCAATCGTAGAAGCCTTTGAAGCGGTGCGCGCGGAAGGTCCGGTGAATGATCTTCGCGTCCATTTTCTAGATGCGCAGCACAACGATTTCTTGCCGTTGGCCGTCGAACTACTGCGAATTGATATGGAGTACGGCTGGAATGAAGGTACAAGGCCAACGCTGGCAAATTACCTCGATTCGTTTGCCGATATTCTGTCGGATTCCAAAGCCAAGTCAGAACTGGCGTTCGAAGAATATCGATTACGCAGCCAAGCTTCGCTACCGGTCAGCAAGGCGTACTACACGGCTCAATTTGGTATCGAAACGAGTCACTGGCCAGAACTTGCCACGGCGGATCAAACAGGTACGGCGGCAGAATCGAATTCGACTTCACACGAGCAACGAGCCAATTTGCCGTCGGCTGGCGATCACCAATTGGATTTTCAAATACTGGGCGAATTGGGACGAGGTTCGTTTTCTCGAGTCTATTTGGCGCGGCAAGACAGTCTGGCTAGCCGCTTTGT
>JAGQOZ010000070.1 GCA_020426955.1 Planctomycetales bacterium | reverse complement strand
ATAGACCGGAGCTTTGGCAGCCAGATTGGGATACTGTTTGGTAAAGTCTTGGCAAAATCGTTCGCTGGCCTGGTCTACTCGGTTGGTTTCCATGCGAGTGCCATCGGCGCGAACCAGTTCGTTGGCACCGACCAATTTCACACCGTGTCCGCGAATCTCGGCTGCCAAACCATCATCGCTGATACAAACCGTTTCATAGTCGGGAACAAAGTACCATCGCTGCATAGCGTTACGTTGCAATGAAGCCGCGTTCGCTCGTTCCGCATAACTCTTCAAGCGAACGGGCGGAACTTCCAGGCCAATCCCAATCAGCTTCATACGATAGTCAGCTTCGACCAAAATGTTGGCGAAATGCGTGTTGGCCGGAATACCTGTGATGGTCACTTCTTGCAGTCCGAGACTTTTCTGCAGGCCATCCGCGATGAATTCGGCATCGGAAGGACGAAGATTTCGACGGCTCAGTTCCTGAAGAAAGTCTTGCATACGCTGCAGACCGTCTTGAGTGGGATCGATGGAGCAACCTACCGAACCAATGCGTTTGACGCCAGGGCCAAAGGTTCGCAAGGCCACCACCAAATCTTCCAGCAGCAATGTCGGTTCGCCAGTGAAAATACCAACCGGACGTTCCATGTCATCTAGCATGAAACCTTCAGCCGGACCGGCGATGACAATATCCTTTGTTTCTGGGTAGTAAAAGACGTGCTGGATTTTGGTCAGGCCTGCCAAGAATTTGAGTTCGTCCGTAATCGGTTGATTTGCGTCCACGGATTCACGAACGGCGTTGGCCAATCGGTTTAAAGAAATCTTGCGGCTATCACTGGCTTTGGCAACATTCGCATCCAATTTGGATTTGGCCTCTAAACGACGGCGTCGCGAAAGTTCGCCCGTGCCATCGATGCGTTTCATGCTGACCACACCCAACGCGTCGACCACCACTCCAGCTCCCGGAAGATTGCCGGCAATGATGGTTGTGTCTCCGCCCGTGTCATCCGTGTTATTGTTGTCGTTTTGAGCCCAGACGCCGGGCGAAATGATCGCCACAACCAACGTCACGGCTAAAGTCCCCAGGACGGCCCGACGTTTTCCTGTTTTTGAAGTTAGCAACATCGTAAAATTTGCCCTCAACTCTGTGGCGAATCGACCAACGCCATGTCCAATTAACGCCGCTAGAAGGCGGCTGAAATGTTTCTGAAACCAAGCTTTGATCTTAGTTTGGAGCAGGTGGAAAAGCAAGGAAAGCGAATCAGCTCAAGCGATTCTTATTGCCTGAAGTCAGCCAAAACGACGGTTTATTGGCGGAAAACACTCAATTGTGTCAATCTGTTGAAACGGTAATAGAATACGACCGTTTCGTTCGATGCGTGAATTGCCACTAACCGGCCTTACCAACTTTTTTTCGGCCATTTCCGTTGCCCCCTGCCGCGTTGGTCAAAAGTCGCATGTTTTCCGGCCCCAGCAAATCGTTTACTCGATTCCGCATTTCTGGGTGAAGTTCCACTCGAGTGGAATCGCTGCGCATGAGGACTCGCGTTCCATCGTTCATTTCCAGGACCAGCTGGACTTCGCACGAACCGGGATAGCCTCGCAGAATTTCCTTGAGCTGCTTGAGACCGTTCTCGCCATGTTTCGATTCGTGAATACGTAGTCGAATTCCCTTGGTGTATTTGGCATCCAATTGATCCAGCGGGATCAATTCGTTTACCACTAGGTTCGCTTCGTCACCACCTCGGCGATCAATGGCACCCTTTACTACCAAGATGGCATCAGCCTGAACAAATTGACCAAAGTTTTCAAAATCGGTAGGCCACAAAATGCAGCGAATGCTGCCATCGACATCTTCCAAATCAAACATGGCGTATTTGGTGGCGGTGCTGCCGGGTCTAGCTCGCTTAACGTGCGAAAACTTGATGGACGAAAGCATCCCGCCCAACGTCACTTCGGCTCGATCTGCAAGTCCGCCGATCTTGGCGGTGGTATGTGAGCAGAATGTGGCAAACGTATCGCGATGTTCGCCCAATGGATGTCCGGTTAAGTAGAATCCCAAGACTTCTTTTTCGGCCACCGATTTTTCTCGTTCATCCGTTTCCGGAATGTCGGGCAAGCTGGCCTTTTGAGCCTCCTGCGGTTCGTCTTCTTCAATGTCTCCGAAAAGACTCTTTTGCCCTGAACGACGGTCGGCCAGCGCAGAAGCACCTGCCTGGAGTGCTCGATCCAATACAGCCGTCAGTTGCGAACGAAAAACGCCAAAACTATCAAACGCGCCGGCTTTGATCAGCGTTTCAATGGTCGAACGATTACAACTGGACGGGTCAATGCGTTCGCAGAAATCAAAAATGTCTTTGAAGGGTCCGTCTGCTTGACGAGCAGCAACGATGGCTTCCGCCGCGCCTCCTCCGCAGCCCTTAATGGCCGAAAGGGCGAACCGAATTTTTCCGTCTTCCACGCTGAAATCAACATCGGAAGAATTTACATCAGGCGGTAGAACGGTGATCCCCATGCGCTCCGAATCTTCCATATGTTCCACCAACGCATCCTTCTTCTTGAAGTTGCGACCAGGAATGTCTCCGGAGAGTAAGGCGGCCATGAACTCAACCGGATAATGACACTTCAGATAAGCCGTCTGGTAGGCAATCAGCGCGTAGGCCGTACTATGCGATTTGTTAAAACCATATCCGGCAAATTTGACAATCAAGTTCCAAATGTCTTCGGCATCTTTTTTGGCCAGTCCGTTTTCTACAGATCCCTCCACAAACTTCTGGTAATTAGACTGAATGATGGATTCTTTTTTCTTGCTGATCGCCTTAATACACGTGTACGCTTTGGCGAGTTCAATGCCGCCCAAACGATTTAGAATTCTCATCACTTGTTCTTGATAAACCATCACACCGTTGGTTTCGGACAAGATCTCTTCCAGCACCGGGTGTTTGTATTCTGCTTCTTTGCGGCCGTGTTTGACTGCCACGTAGTCTTCCACCATGCCGCCTTCCAGCGGACCGGGACGATACAGCGCATTGGTCGCAATGATGTCTAGAAAGTGGTCGGGCTTCATCTTCTGCAAGAGATCTCGAATGCCACCGCTTTCCAACTGGAAGACGCCCTTTGTTTCGCCTCGCTGCAATAATTTGTAGGTCGGCTGGTCGTCCAGCGGGAACTTGAGCGGATCAATCCGTTCGCCCGTGGTCTGCTCAATCATGTCGACCGCTTTGCGTAAGATCGTCAAGTTTCGCAGGCCCAAGAAGTCCATCTTCAATAGACCGGCTGCTTCGACATCGCCCATGGACCATTGCGTGATGATGTCATCCTTGCCGCTAACTTTGCACAGCGGGACATATTCGGTTAATGGTTGATCGGCAATCACAACGGCAGCTGCGTGCGTGCCAACATTTCGAGCCAGGCCTTCGATGCGGCGAGCGAGATCCAGAAGTTCGCGAATTTCACCGTCCGTTTCATACGCCTTTTTCAGGTCTTCGCTCTTCTCCAACGCCTTGTCTAACGAAATCCCCAGCTCTTCTGGAATCATGCCGGTCACTTCGTTCACTCGGCCCAGCGGAATCCCCAGTGCTCGGCCGACGTCCTTGATGGCAGCTCGCGCGGCCAATGTTCCGAACGTGCCAATCTGCGCCACATTGTCTTCGCCATACTTGTCTTTGACGTAGCGAATCACGTCACTGCGGCGTTCTTTACAGAAATCAATATCGATATCAGGCGCTTCCAAACGACTTTCGTCCAGGAATCGTTCAAACAGCAGATCGTATTTAATGGGACAGACATGACTCATGTACAAGGCGTAACAAACCAACGCGCCAACACCACTGCCTCTGGCCGTGGCCGGGATTCCCATTTCTCGGCCTTTGTGCACAAAATCCCAAACAATCAAAAAGTAGTTGGGAAATCCCAATTTGTTGATCACGCCCAATTCTCGGTCTAATCGGTCGCGAACCACTTTGGAAAGTTCACCGCCTGGCAACATTTCTTCATTGCCTTGGTAACGTTCCTTTAAGCCCTGCACACAAAGTTCTTCCAGATATTCCGATGCCGTCTTATTTTGCGGCAGCGGAGAATAAGTCGGGAAGTTTCGTTCGCCCAGGTTCAAGTCGATATTGACGGTGTCGGCAATTTCCTGACTGCGTGCCACCGCATCTTCCAGCCCAGGAAAGGCGGCGTACATTTCGTCCGGCGTACGAATAAAGTATTCGTTGCCGTCCATGCGCATGCGATTTGTGTCGGTGCGAAATCGTCCAGTATTAATGCACAGCATGACGTCCTGCGCTTCCGCGTCTTCACGATCCGCATAATGGGCATCGCTGGTGGCGACAACCGGTAGCCCCAGTTTCTGGGCAACTTGCAGCGAACCTTCCATGGCCAAACGCTGTATTTCGACACCGTTATTCTGAATTTCAATGAAGTAACGATTGCCGAAAACACTTTCAAACCAGCGAGCGATCTCCAGCGAATCGGCTAATTCTTCGTCCGATTGCATGCCACCTTTCAGCAGCGTGCGACTCAATTCGCCCGACACGCATCCGCTAAGACAGACAATTCCTTCGCTATGGTCGGCCAGCAATTCTTTGTCGATGCGAGGCTTGAAATAAAAACCTTCCAGATACGCTGCCGATGCCATTTTGACTAAGTTCTTGAAACCCGTGCGGTTTTGAGCCAGTAAGGTCAGGTGAAAGCTGGAATCTTTTTGTCGGCCACCATCTTTTTGGAATCGACTTCCCGGCGCGATGTAGGCTTCATAGCCAATGATCGGGTTGATTTCGGCCGCTTTGGCCTTGCGATAAAACTCTAAAGCTCCATGCAGGTTGCCGTGATCCGTTAACGCCAATGCGTTCATGCCGCGTTCTTTGGTTCGCTTGACCAACTTGTCAATGGAGCCGGCACCGTCCAGCAGGCTATAGTGGCTGTGGCAATGGAGATGGGTGAACGGGCGAACGACGGTCGATTCAGTTGACATGATTTGGGCTCCTGCCTGAGGCAGTTTCGCTGAGCATGAGACGAGCGAAACGAATTCGATCTTTCCGTTTGAACGTGGCCGTGCAATAACGACGCTCGAAATATTTCTTCGCTCCCGATTCTAGATTTCTGCTGGTCGTCTGAGTAGCCTGCTTGTCGGATTGCGAACGAGTTGATTTGCGCCGATCTTCCGATTCATGTCTCGCGAACGCGATGCGATCAAAAAATTATTCGGGTTGGTCCGGATTTCCGATTTGGCGAAGATACGTGGACAATTGACTTTGCAGGTCCAGTAAGTTTTGCCAATTGGCCTGCGTCAATTCTACGTTGGCGGAATTGCGATCATCAGTGGACACGGTGTTGATGAGCTTTCGCAAGCGAATTTGGACATATTCCAGCAGTTCGGATAGTTGAGCGGCTTGGCCGGGGCTCAACCGAGCGGGCAGGTTGGGCGGCTCCAGCGCATGCAGTTTGGCTTGCAATTCACCATCGTTGTCCAGGTTCAATTCAAAGTCCAGTGAACTGGCGTGCGATGCCAATTCGACATCAGAACCAGAACGATCTGCTTTTCGACTGCCACTGTCATTCTGTCCGCGAATGGTGGCAAGTCGAGTGGCAATTTCGTCTCGGGATCCAAAAATCAGGACACTTCGTCCTAACGAGATCAGGTCTCCAAAACGAAGGATACGTAGGTGGATGTCTTCGCCGTTAACACGAGTCCCGTTGGTACTTTCCAAGTCGGTGAGCACCAGCTGATCATTGTCGGATTGAATTTTGACGTGATACCGACTCACTCGGTCATCATTCAACTGAATAATGTTGCCTTCTTCGCGTCCAATGGTGACAGGTGGGGTCAGTCCCTGAAACACGCGGCCTCGATCCGCACCATCTAGAACTCGCAAAGTTATCGCATTCATCCCATGAAATCCGTAGGTTTTCGGTCAAAATCGGCCTCGTCGCACGAACCACACGTTGCCAGCGCTTGCCGTCCCACTGCGGCATGCGAATGGTATCGAACCCGAATTGGTCATCGTCGCAAATTTCCTGTAAATGTACAACAAAAGGCCCGTTGAATTAAATTCCATTGTTGCGTATCCTTAGCGAATCAACAGCACGCGCCCGTGGCGCAATTGGATAGCGCATCGGTCTTCGGAACCGAGGGTTGTAGGTTCGAATCCTACCGGGCGTGCTGGCTTTTTCCCGAGGTTTTCGCCAGTTTTCGAAATCACCGTTCGGCTCCGTCCGAGAAGTTGTACGAAAACTTGGCTGGCAACGGGTTCTATCGCGTCGATGGCAGTCGACGAGAGCTGAATTTCTCACTCGCCTCTGTTGTTCCATTTTCTGGTTTCAATATGAGGTTCATCATGGCGCATTACCCTAAGCCCTTCTTTAAGAGATCCCGCCGCCATTGGTATGTGGAATTGCATCGGAAAGAAATCAATCTCCGGGCGGATCGAGAGGCCGCATTTCGCAAGTACCACGAATTGATGACGGCAGCACCTACGACCGAATCGCGGCACGGCGATTCGTAACGTCTAGCAGAAGTTATAGATTCCTTTCTGGAATGGTCTCAACGGCATCGAGCTCCGGACACGTACGAGTGGTACAGATATCGGTTGCAGCGGTTCATCGATCGCGACTATGGCCGCCATCAGTTGGCTGATGTCGCAAACTGGGTTGCTCAGTACAACACGAGCTTTTACATCTCGTGTGATACGGCAGTTCGACTTACCAAGCAGCTCGGTCGTGGGAGCAAGTCGTATGGCGTCGATTTCGCTGGTTTGGCGATGACGGCTTACGCGTTTTCGGGCGTGAGCCCCAGGACTACGTCAAAATTGGCGGTTAATTCGCCGGTCTTGGTTTCGGGAAGCGGTTTAAAGTCGGCCATCAACAGTTTTCGCAAGTCCGCCTGAGTGCCGCGGAGGACACCGTCTCGAGCGTTCTGTTCGTGCCCGTTGATGTAGCATTGTGTGGTGAGCAACCTCTTCTGGCCTCGATTAATGGCAAAGTGAATATGAGGCGTGCGACCTGGGTACGAGACCGGTTTGATGGTGCGGAAGTAATATTCACCTTTGGAATTGGTCAGAAACCGGCCGAAGCCTTGAAAGTTACCGTCGGCTTTGTCTTTGTTGCCAGAACCGGAATGAATGTAGGCACCGTTGTTGTCACATTGCCAGATTTCCACCACGGCGTTGCGAACCGGTGAACCGTTCGTGGTTAAAATTCGCCCGGTTAAATGCGTTACTTCTCCCACTGCGGGTGTGATGGAATCGTTTAGGATCAATAGATCGTTGTCGGTATCGAGCGGCAGTTTGTCGGGATAAAACGGGCCTTCGGTTTGCGAAGGCGTGAGTGACAATTCTTCGGCAAATAGACCAGGCGTCATGAAAAAGGCGGTGGACAATGCGGATCGCTGTAGGAAGAGACGTCGGTTCGAATAAAAAGACATGAGAATTGCTCCTTCGAAGGAAAAGAAAAGAGATGTCTAACGTGTAACCCCGCTTGCCAATGATGGTCGCGTTCGAATCAGAACTACGCCAAGATTTCGTTCACAATATTTCCATGCACGTCTGTCAATCGATAGTCTCGTCCTTGAAACCGGACCGTCAGCTTCTTATGGTCAATGCCCAGCTGGTGCAGCATGGTGGCATGCATGTCATGCACGGACAACACGTTTTCCACGGCATTGTAACCGAGTTCATCTGTTGCGCCGTATGTCATGCCGGGCTTGAAACCGCCACCCGCCCAAAACATGGAAAAGCCTTTGATATGGTGGTCTCGGCCCGATCCCTGCGCCATTGGCGTACGACCAAATTCGCCGGTAAAGACGACAATCGTGTCTTCCAAAAGGCCTCGATTCTTTAAATCCGTGATTAGCGCAGCGGTTCCTTGGTCAACCAGTTTGGCAGTCGTGGCAACGCCGTTTTTCACACCGCCGTGATGATCCCAGCCTCGATGATAAAGCTGCACGAACCGAACACCTCGCTCGACCAAGCGTCGTGCCAGTAGGCAATTTGAAGCGAAGGAACCATCTGCACCGGGCGTGCCATACAAGTCCAATGTCGCCTGCGTTTCGTCCGAAAGATCCACAAGCGCCGGAATGCTGTCTTGCATGCGGAAGGCCAATTCATACTGACTGATACGAGTGGCCACTTCGGGATCGTCCACCAGCGAACCATGGATCTGGTTCAATTGATTGGTGGCGTTGACAATGTCATGCTGCCGATCTCTATCGACTCCGGCCGGATTTCTGACATACAAAACCGGATCACCTTGTGAGTGAAACTGTACGCCTTGGTACTTGCTGGGCAGAAAACCGCTATGCCATTGACGAGCTGCGATCGGCTGGCTTTGGCCGCCGCCGACGGACGTCAGCACGACAAAGCCGGGCAGGTCAGTAGTTTCTTTGCCCAGGCCGTACAACAACCATGCGCCCATCGACGGGCGTCCGCTGATCAGCGAACCGGTGTTCATGAACGTATGAGCGGGATCATGATTAATCGCTTTGGTAGTCATCGAGCGGACGATACACAATTCGTCCGCTTGTTTTTGCAAATGCGGAAAGACGTCCGCAATTTCTAGTCCCGATTCGCCACACTGGCTGAACGAATGCTGCGGGGCAAAACACTTGAGTTCCGAATTCTGCAACTGGGCAATTGGCTGGCCGGCCGTGTACGACGCCGGCATCGGTTGGCCGTGCATTTCTGCCAGCTTGGGTTTGTGGTCAAACGTTTCTAGGTGCGACATGCCACCGGCCATACATAAGAAGATGACTCGTTTGGCCTTCGCCGGAAAATGAGGCTGCGTTAGCGCTCCGTTCCAACCGTCTGGGCGAACGGCATCGGCCGCTTGAGATTCCGCCAGCATACTGGCCAGTGCCACGCCTCCCACTCCTCGCCCAACTTGGCCCAGGAACGTCCGCCGACGTAGCAACTGAATCTGTTCTGCAAAGTTCATGTTACCGCCTTGTGATGGTTTCGTGTAAGTTCAAGATCACTCGACAAACCGACGTCCACGCCGCCAATTCTACTTTGTCCACGTCATCGGGAACCGGCGATGCGCCGACGTTCAAAATGGCATCGGCGGAATCCGATTCAGACTGAAATTCGGCTGTGTGTTTGGCAATTAGGTCCAGCAGCACGGATTGTTCCTCGGCGCGAATGCTTCGCGCCACAGCCGTTTGGAACGCCCAGTTTAGCTTTGCTTCCATAGAATCTCCGCCTTCGGTTAAGACTCGACGAGCGAATTGTCGAGCCGACTCGACGTAGGTCGGATCGTTCAGCAACACCAGTGCTTGTTGCGGCGTATTCGAACGAGCACGTTCGACCGTGCATTCCTCTCGGCTGGGCGCGTCAAACGCCAGCATGCTCGGATGCAGAAACATGCGTTGCCACCACGTATAGAGGCCTCGGCGGTAAAGATTGTCCCCTTCGTCTGCTTGCCATTCACGGACCGGAAAATTCATGTGTCGCCAGTAGCCTTTGGGTTGGTAAGGTTTGACGCTTTCACCGCCGATGGTTCGCACTAGCAATCCGCTGATTGCCAACGCATTGTCACGAACCATTTCTGCATCCAAACGAAAGGATGCTTGCCTGGCGAGCAGTCGGTTGTACGGATCGACTTTGGCCAGTTGTTCCGATCGAACCGACGTTTGTTGATACGCTTGAGACATCACGATCGTTTTGACCATATGCCGAACATCCCAATTGCTTTCCATGAATTCAATCGCCAGCCAATCCAACAATTCTGGCTGAATGGGACGAGTACCTTGCGCGCCGAGATCGTCTAGCGGTTCGGCCAAACCTTTGCCGAAGTACAACTTCCACAGGCGGTTGACAAAAACACGAGCGGTCAAAGGATTCTGATTCGACGCAATCCAATGTGCCAAATCCAAACGGTTCGGACGTTCATTTTCCGAGGTTGCCGTGGCATCGTTGAGTGACTGAAAGATGGATGGAACGGCGGGTTGAACTTCTTCGCCCGAATCGTCCATCCAGTTTCCTCGAGCCAAGATTCGCATGGTTCGCGGCTGCGTGGAAACGGTCATGAGAGTCTTGGGCAGCGAATCGACGAACTGTTGACGCTGGCGTTCAGCCGATTCGATTTCCGTCTGCAGCGAATTCCATTCGTCCGATTGCGAACGATGATATTTGGCCAGTTGCTGGCGTTCTTCTTCGCTTCGATCCGAAGATGACTTTTGCAAAATCGCGGCAATCGCGGTGGGCAGGCTGCCCGTTTCGGCTTGAAAATAGAATCCCGCGCCACCACTGTAATTCACGATCTTGACTAGGATCGAATTCGCTCCGGCGTTCAGTTGCACAGAAAATTGGTCTTGGTTGGCCGCCACGCCTCGGCGCACGTCATTCTGATGCACCACCTTGGCGTTGACCCAAACCTTGACGGCGTCATCGCTGCCCAGTTGCACTTGCATGGGTGTTTCGGCGCTGGCGGTAACAGTCCGACGCAAGTAGAAGACGCCGGGCGTTTCCGGTAAGGCATGAACCTGTCCGTCTGCCAGCGGCTTGGATTGCCAGTCTACGTTGTCTGGGTCACTTTCCGCGGGCCACGCGTGCTGCAATGGATTGTCGACTCCGTCCAGCGAAATCGGACCGATGATGCTCCACCCGGAATCGGCGGTCAGTTGAGCAGCATTCTCTTCGGCCAGAGCGGCTTCCCAATCGGCGGTTTGTTGAGCCAGTGAGTCGGAAAGCAACTTGGCCTTGCCTTTCAGTTCGGCCAACTGTGCGTCGAATTCATCGAGTGTCTGTTGGTCATCTGGTTCGATCACGGGATGTGCGGGCGGATTGCCGACGCCTTGTTCCTGGATGTCGGCAAAGAACGCGGCGAATTGATAAAACTCTTTGGTGGTAAACGGATCAAATTTATGATCGTGGCATTCGGCACAGCCGAGTGTCAGGCCCAAGAAAATCGTGCCTGTATTGCGGACTCGATCTGCAGCGTACTTGGCCAGATACTCTTTGGCCTGGGCGCCACCTTCGTTGGTGGTTTGCAGTAGCATGTTGAAGCCCGACGCGACTTTTTGTCGAACAGTGGCGTTGGGCAGCAAATCGCCCGCCAGATGTTCAACAATCAATTGATCGTAGGGAACGTTTTGGTTGAACGATTCGATAATGTAGTCTCGAAAGGGAGCGATGCTTCTGGGTTCGTCCGAATGGTAGCCGTTGCTGTCGGCAAAGCGTACGACGTCCAGCCAATAGATGGCCATCCGTTCACCATAGTGAGGCGAATGCAACAGTTGATCAACGTAGCGTTCGTAGGCGTTGGGCGAATCATCCGCGACGAACTTGGCCACTTCGCTGTAATCGGGAGGCAAACCGGTCAGGTCGAAAGCCAATCGTCTGGCAAGTGTGGCGCGATCGGCAGCTGGCGAAGGAGACAATCCGTTGGCGGTAAGTCGTTTCTGAATCAATTGATCAATGGGATGCGCGGCGTTTGGTGATTCGTCCAGGGCAGGGCGTTCGGGAGATGTGAAAGACCAGTGTGTTTCCCATTGGGCACCGGAGGAAATCCAATCCTTGATCGTCTGGATTTCCTCGGCCGTTGGACGTTTTTCTTTGGACGGCGGCGGCATTTGCAGATCGGGGTCGTCACTGAGGATGCGTTGCAGCAAATTACTATCGTCCGGACGATTCGGCTGAATGACACCCGACTCCAGCAAACCGTCTTGCGTGTCAAATCGCAAATCCGCTTCTCGGCTATCCTGATCTGGACCGTGGCATTCGAAACAGTAATTCGAAAGGATGGGTTGAACATCTTGGTCAAAGTCGACCGTCGCGTCCTGCGCGTCCGCGGCGGTAAAACAGAAGACAATCGAGAGGGCTAAACTACGAATCAGCAACCGCATGTTTTCGCCTTGCAAGTAGGGTGATTGGTGATGGGGTGGGAGCGCATGCGCGGTGTGAAAGCATTCCGATTTTAACCGCTGGCAACCGCCGAGTCACCCTGCTGTGAACACTAATGCTGGGCGCTGGGCGGAAGTTGTTTTACTTTGGGGCGGCGTTTTCGCCGAGTTTTTTCCGGGATCATGCCTCGCATGGCTTCCAGTTTGCCAAAGCAAAGCAGTCGATCGCCGGGTTCCAGAGTTCGTTTCAGGCGTGGATTCGGGATGACAATGGCATCTCGATACAGCGTCAGCACGTTGATGTCTTTTTCTGGCAAGCCGGATTCGTCAATGGTTCGACCGCAGAATTCCGAACCTTCCGGAACGAAGATTTCACTCACACCGTAACCTCGGCTGACCGTCAAGCGTTGGCGAATATCAATTTCCGGAAAATCAACTTGAGCGGCAATGTAGTCAATGATTGCGCCGGCGATATCTAGTTTGGTGCAGGCTTCAATACCTTCTAGTCCGGGAGAAGAATTGACTTCCATGATCTGCGGTCCTACTTCCGTTTCCAGCATGTCGACACCGGCGATGCGCAGGCCCATGATTTGTGCCGCTTTGACGGCGGCTTCATGGTAGCGATCGTCTAATTCGGCTGGTTCCGTCCGCCCACCTCGATGCACGTTACTTCTGAATTCCGAACCAACGGCAATTCGCCGCATCGCCGCCACAACTCGATCGCCAACCACAAACGCGCGCACGTCTCGTCCTTTGCTTTCCGAAACAAATTTTTGGACCAAGACGTTTTGTCGAGTGCTCTGAAGTGTTTCAATAATCGCTTCGGCAACCTTGACCGATTCGGCCAAGATCACGCCAACACCTTGTGTGCCTTCCAGTAGCTTGATGATAACTGGTGCGCCGCCAACACGTTCAATCGCTGGAAGAATGTCTTTGCGGTCACGCGCGAATGTGGTGCGAGGAATCCCCAGGTGGTGTCGACTGAGGATTTGCAGGCACCGCAGTTTGTCTCGAGAATTACTAATCCCCGCCGACGTATTGGCACAGAAGACATCCATTTGTTCGAACTGGCGAACAACAGCCGTACCAAAGTAGGTCACCGAGGCGCCAATTCGCGGCAGCACGGCGTCGTAGTGAGATAATTGTTTAGAGCGAAAATAGAGATCGGGTTCGCCTGCCTCTAAGTCGATAGAGAACTTCAGCGTGTTAAGGACTTTGACTTCGTGACCTCGAGATATAGCGGCTTCGCGAAGTCGCCGAGTGCTGTAACATTTGCGACTGACCGAGAGGATGGCGAGTTTCATGGCGGGCTACTTTCTTGTTTGTCGGTTGAGCAAAGCGATTTTGTGGCCGGAGTTTGAGTTACTAGGCGGATGGGCCTTTACGTTTTTTTCGTCCTGCCAGATACGAACTGGCCGGATCGACACAGAAGCGGCCTTTCAAAGCTTCTCGGCCCAGCAGCATGCGAAATCCCATCGCGTCTCGATTCGCCAAAGTCAATTCGATGGGCCAAGCTTGACCTGCTACGTGTACATTTGTGACGATGACAGGCCGTTCATCCGTTTGCCCGTTGGAACTTCGAACCAAGCGGTACTCTAACAGCGGCGCGTCGGCTTGAATGATGGTGTGATCATTTCGTTGTAACGGATGGACCGAAAATCGAACTCGATCCACTCCCTGCTGGCGGTACACCTGTACTTCAAAGGCATGGATGGACGACGATCGAGCGCCCGTGTCCAATTTGACTTTGATTTGATCCACTCCCAAGTCGGGCAATGCAACCCATTCTCGCCATCCTAAAACCGACAGACTGCCGATCTTTGTCATAAACATCCTTTGCGAAAAGACCGGACTACTTTTGACGACGAGTCCGTTTGTAGCGAATGGTGCAACCGACAGCTGGAGTCTCTGTCACCTCAATCGAATGGTCGGCAAGCAGGCCTTGAATTGCATCCACAGCGTATTGAATTTGCACTTTCTGTGGGTCGGAGCTGTCGTCCAATGATCCCATGTAAACGATTTTGCGGTCTTTGTTGATTACAAAGAATTCCGGGGTGTATGTTGCGCCATAACTCTTGGCAACGGACTGCGATTCGTCTTTCAAATAAGCGTGTTGGAACTTGGCATCCAGTGCATGTTTCTTCATTGATTCCAGCGATTCGGCATCACCACGATTCGAATTGATGGCGACCACGGCAATATTGTGTTGTTGAAATTCCTTTACAAGGTTGTTAACGCGATTATCATAGTCAATTGCATAGGGACAAGTGTTGCTGGTGAAGTAAACCACGATGATTTCGGACGATTTGAGGTCATCCAGCGAATGGGGCTTCCCGTCTGTTCCGGCGAGTTGGCTCCAGGACGGGGCGCGGTCACCAATGCTGAGCGTGGGATTGAATTCGCCAGCGGCTACCGTAACAACGAAACACGACAAGAGCATCCAAGAAGAACAAATTCGTCGCACAATGCACCTTTCGATCAAAAGCCAAGGGGATTTCAATGTCGGCACATCTTAACGTTATTCTCGCCCTAGGTCACTCGGCGTGGCCTGGGGCAAAGAAAATGTCCTGATACCGCTGGACACTGAGGCTGTTATATCGCAACTAGGTTTTTGCTTCTTTAGATTCTGCACCCATGAAACTTGCCTACCTCACCACCTGCTTTGGGACGCCGTCGCATACGTTTATTCGACGCGAGCTGCGCGAATTCGCTCGTTGCGGTGTCGACGTTAGGTTGTTCGGCATTCGGCAAGATCCGCAACAAGCGGATGATGCGCAAGACTTGGTGGAACAAACCGAGTACCTTTATCCACTGCGACCGATAGATTTGCTGGTTTCGAATTTGTATTTTGCGGTGACTTCACCGAAGCGTTATTTGGTAGCGTTGTGCGGTTGTTTTGCTGTTCGACAGGGATCGTTCAAGAACCGTTGGAAGTTGGCTTTTCATCTTCTTATTTCGACGACACTGGCAAGAAGCGTCCGGCGACAAGGGATAACGCATCTGCATGCTCATTTTCTGAACGTCAGCAGTTCGATTGCCATGTTCTGTTCACGACTGACCGGCATTCCGTACAGCATTACGATCCATTCGGCGGGTGAAAAGAATCTGCCGCACGTGATTGCGATTGCCGATAAGTTGCGATTCGCACAAAAGCTGATCATGATTTCCGCGTATAATATTGACTACTATTCTTCGATCTTTCCTTGTCAAAAAAAGTCGACGGTGGTTCGCTGCGGCATGAATTTGGAAGACTATCCGTTCCAGCCGAATGACCATCAACCCGGTAACCCATTGCGCATTCTGGCGGTGGGCCGATTTGTCGAAAAAAAGGGCTTTTCGTACTTGATTCAAGCGGTCAAATTATTAGTCGAGTCGGGTATGTCGGCCGACGTGACAATCCTGGGATCGGGGCCGTTGGACCAGTCGCTTCGGTCGTTGGTGGAATCTGGCGGATTGTCAGACGTGGTAAACATGCCGGGCAAAGTGTCATCAGCGGAAGTCCGTCGTTTGATGGAATCCGTTGATTTGGTCGTCGTCCCGTCTGTGACGAGCGTCACCGGCGAGATGGAAGGAATTCCTGTTGTCTTAATGGAAGCCATGGCGCTGGGAACGCCCGTGTTGGCGACGGCCCATTCAGGGATTCCAGAATTGGTTCAGCCAGAAACCGGAATGCTGGTTCCCGAGCAGGACGCGCAAGCGTTGTGTGATGCGATTCGTTCTTTTCAGCCAGATGCTCAGCGAACCGAGAACGCTCGGAAGAAGATTGAAGACGAATTTGAAATCCGGCATGTTGTTGCCGAGCGACGAAGACTTTTCGAACAAGCAGAATGATGTATGCAAATTTCAGTAGTACTCCCCAGCTATAATTCGGAAGGCAGTTTGCGGCTTGTCTTGGAGCAACTTCAACGGCAAGACTTTGCAGGCGAATTTGAAGTGATTGTGTGTGATTGTTCGAACCACGATTTGGTCGAACAGATCTGCCACGAGTTTGCGATGGTGAAATACGTTCGTGAAGCAGAACGATTTAACCCCGGCATTGGGCGTAACTTGGGAGCGAAGCATGCCTCAGGCCAACTGCTGTTATTCTTGGATACGGACGTCCTACTACAAGAAAACGCATTGACCAATGCTTGGGACTATTACCTGCACGGCAATCGCGTCTTCGGCGGTGCGTTGGAATTGGACCGGCACAAGAAACCAACGGCCGCGTCTTACTTAGAGCATTGGTTTTTCAATCACGAATCGCAAAAGGGGCGTCCGTGTTGCGCTCGGAATAATCTAAGTTCCGCGCTCATGGCAATTGATCGACTGTTGTTTTTGAATAGTTGCGGTTTTCGCGACATCCCCAGAATGCAAGATACGGAATTTACGGAACGACTAAAGGCAAGTGGCCAGAGACTAACGTACACCCCTCGGGTTGTGGGGTATCAGATTCAGGATTCACCGCTGAGCAAAGTGCTGACGAAAATCTATATTAACGGCGTTAACTTGTTCTTTATTCGTTACAACAAGATGGCGACGGTAAAGAAGGCGTTATTCTTTCTTTCGCTGCCGCTGTTAAGTCTTTTCAAAACGGTTCGGATTATCATTCGGCATTTGAAATATCAGGATGAACGTGGCCGAATTATTACGATTATCTGGATGCCACTGCTCTTTTTGGGTGGGCTCTATTGGATGCTAGGGCTGTATCGATCCATGATCTTTGGTGGCGAAATTAGTGCTCGCCGCGATTAACGCAATGTGGTTCGAATCGCACACTTGGACAAAAATCTGAACCTTCTGTACGGTTGATTCGTATTTGGTTTGTCGATGTTGAGATATCGGGGCCCGAGCTTCCTTGACAGCCAAGCGAACGGGGTTTTAACTAGTTGGTACGCGGCAAACCCAACCTACCCTTCGACATCAACTGCAACACTTTTCTTTGACCTTGTGTCGAGATCCCGCCGCCGCGTTGCAGGAACAGGAGTCGGTGAGAAATTTCTCAGAGGAGAACAAGATTCATGCGAAACTATTTCGTTGCATTACTTTCCGTGGTAATTGGTGTTTCGGTCATCCAGCAGGCCAGTGCGATTGCTCCATTCAAAAAGGCTTTTGACGAAGAATT
>JAGQOZ010000708.1 GCA_020426955.1 Planctomycetales bacterium | reverse complement strand
TGATTGCTGCATCGAATCAAGGCACAAAGAGATTCCACTTCGCGGGCGTCATTTGTCGTGCCGTCCGCACACGTTCGACTGCATTCGCCAGGGAAATGGTCTGGTGCATTACGAGTGGACGAACCGGCGAAATCGAGTTCGCAACAAAGTTTCCGTGCTGAAACGCGAACACCAGATCGGCCGAATCAAAGTCGTAGTCGCCGTTCCAATCGCCGGTTCGCCAAGTGGAATTGCCTTGTATCCCGTCGTCGTACTGGTTGGCTTGGAAAATGAGCACCAAGTCGGCGCTGTCAAAAAAACCGTCCAAATTCACATCACCCACTGGCGTATCCAGGATTTCGAACAACAGAAATTTTGCATCGTCGGAATTCACCATGCCGTCGGCGTTGAGATCAAACTTGGGGTCGGCGGCGATTCGCATTGCTGCAAACAGCAAGTCTACATCGTGCTGGTCAATAGTGCCGTCCAAGTTGATATCGCCCGGCGCACCGGTGGCGGAATCGTTGCGATACCAGAACTGATTGAAGACAAGATCGACGTCTCCGTCTTGATCAAAGTCGCCGAAGATCGGGCTATTTCTGGTGCCAAACGTATGGCCCAAGATGTCATCATGCCGAACGAATTGTCCGTCTTGATTTTCAAAGATGGTTCCGTAGGTTTCCCAGACGTCTGGATTGGGAACGTAAGAAAAAGCAACCACATCCATGTCGCCATCCAGATGCAAGTCGATTGCCTGGAATTGATAATCACTGCCACCGTGAATGCCCGAATACAACGGACCAATTTCGTGCGTCGTGCCATATTCCTGATCTAGACGCTCGAGCCAAACCAAGTAGGCGGAACCGCGATCGCTTTCTTGTGTGGCAAGCAGATCTAGATCGCCGTCATAGTCCATGTCGACAAAGTCGTAGAAGTAGCTGAAGTATCTGGCATCACCTGAAAAAATCCGAGCTTCCGTGGCCAAGTGCCCTTCGTTATTGGCGTAGATCTTCAATTGACGTTCGTCAATCAGCGCTAGATCGAGATCTCCATCGGAATCCCAGTCGACGAACTTCGGGTGACCCGAATTCCAATCGGTTACATCAAACGTTCGCTCGGTTTCCCACGTCTGCGCTTCATTTAGACGGAGCAGGTCAACTTGGCCCGAATGCCAAACGGCCAGTTCGTCTCGGCCATCCTGATCCAAATCTGCCGAAACCACGGAAGAGACGTAATCGGAAGTCAATATTTCCGCGCTATCGACCAGTCCAGACGTTGACCAATTCGCCCAGCTTAAACGATCTGTTTTCCAATCGTGCCAGATGACGTCGTCTTTGCCATCGCCATCGATATCAGCAAACCAGGGACGTTCGGGCAGATCGCCGCCTTCCGAAAAAGCAATTACATCTCCAGTAAAACCAACCTGCGGTTCGGTAGCCAAAAAACGATATCCACTACCCACGTCGATGTTGCCATCTTGGTCTGCATCAAATGCTGTTTTCAGTGCCGCCGAACTACCAGGCAGACCAAAGCCGACGAAGGTGCCGTCTGATCTGACATGCCCAATCCCATTGCCAGTCGCCCACAACGGTAGACCCCATTGTTCATATTCGATCGAAAAGACAATGGAAGGAACGGCATCGTCACTCAAATGAACGCCAGTGACGGAGCGGAACCAGGTAAAGTTGGGAGAGTCGGAAAATCTGAGCAGATCGGAATGCTGGTACGAACCGTTGTCGTTGGCCATCAACACGTCCAGCCAGCCGTTCCTGGTGAATAGAATGTCATTTTGCCCATCTCCATTCACATCGGCGATGCTTAAGTGTTTGGCATAGGTGCGATCGGACGATTGATGCACCGTCTGGGCAGAAAAATTGCCCGATCCATCGTTTCGAACTACCGATACGTGACCGAATTCACCGTGAACGATCGCGACATCCAGATCTCCGTCGCCATCCAAATCGCCGATATCGATTCCAGGGCGTTCGTCGTTGATCGAATCGAGCAACAAGTGGCGTTTAGAAGAAAACTGGCCGCCCAGGTTTTCCTGCCAGTACAACTGGCTTCGTCCGCCGATCACGGCGTCTTGATCACCATCGCCGTCCAGGTCGGCCCACCATTTCGCTTCGGCGGATAGCGGAGTCGGTCGCAAGATTTCCGGGAAGAAACCGCCTGCGTTTTTCATCCAAACCAGATTCTGGTTGTTGGGAATTTTCAACAACAGGTCCTTAGCACCGTCCGCGTCAATGTCCACAACTTGGACCAGCGTGGCGGCGGGATTTGCCAAGAGGAGTTTGGTTTCCAGGCGATCGCCAGGGACGACATTTTCGAACCAGACGATTCCCAATGCAGATTCGGCGATCACATCGACATCGCCGTCCGCATCCACATCAGCGGCTTGAATATTTGAACCAGCGATGTTGGTTAGCGGCTGCGGTGTCGTCAATTCGCCATCATCGTTTTCGTACCAGTATACGCGACTGTTCGGTGCCAGAAGATCCATGTCTCCGTCGCCGTCAACATCGGCAGGCACAAACGACACGGGAGATTGCTGTGTCAACGGAATTTGCGTCAATGGAATAGATGACAGTAGGTTTCGTTGTTCCAGCGTTTCCCATGCATCAAGACGGCTCCGCGATGCACGTCGTGTTTTCCCATTCAACATGTGATTCCCCCCAGGGTTGACGGACCTGTTGTCGATTTGTTTCGCTTCCAGATTAGCGAAACAAGACCACAGACGCAACAAAATGGGCGGAAGGCGACACTATTCTTGACGCCAAAAAATGCTGCCGTCTACTATTTTGAGCAGCGTTGCCGACCGCCAGTGGGCTCGACATCCACGATTGTGCTGGATCGTAGCCCGAAACGTCAGTGAGGG
>JAGQOZ010000707.1 GCA_020426955.1 Planctomycetales bacterium | reverse complement strand
CTCGCTTCCAATTGACTTGGTTTCTTTTTCACGAAGTCATACTTCACTCCAAGAAAAAGCGTGCAACACGAGCTGATGCACATCGTGCGCGCGAAACTGGCATCCTCGGTGGCATGTCGGACGCCGACTATCTGTCCGACGCCGAACGGGACAATATCGCCGATGACGCTGCAACGCGGCTCGAAGATGTAACCACATCACATTTTCCTCGCACCCAGAATCTCGAATACGCGATCCTCAAAGCGCATCTGATCGTCGAATATGCAATTACCGAATTCATTCGATGCACATCTCGAGTTTTGGTCGAAACCAAGGACATTCGCTTTTCATTCTCTCAGAAAATCGAAATCGCAGTCCTGAATGTTTTTGGGGCGGGTTGCTCAGCAACCATTCCATCGGTCGAAATGCTCAATCAGATTCGCAATCAGATTCGCAATCAAGTCGCACACCGATGCACCTACGAACGCAGCTTGTTGAACCAACTCATTCAAATACCCTTTGAAGATGCTGATCCCCGTACGCTGTCCGATCGGCAGTGCATCACTTGTTTGCGCAACTATTGCGAGTTTCAATCTCTTGAGGCATGACTCGGACGAACCATTAAGACCATTAAGGCTTTGACTTCGCTACCAAATGCGAGGACTCTCCGAGAGCAGGGAGGTGTCGAGGAAGATTCGCTTTGAAGGCCGAGAGACGTGCCGAAGGTGAAGGCTTCTGTTCAAGAAGCCCGTTGAAGTGGCAGGCCCGTTTCCGGGGTAACGATCCGAACCAGATGAGATCGCGTTGATTTGTGGCGGAAGTCACAGCGATTTGTCGCTGAAACTTCACGTACCAAAACGTTCGTCCGCGACGTAGTAGGCAGCGCAAGGCAGCGCAATGCAGCGCCGTGTCGATTGCCAATCCGTCGCTCCACGATCGGCGCCAACCCGCTAAGTGGTTGCGGCCGATTCTAAGGTTGCTTCGGATGTCAAAATCGGTGCGGCGTCGTCTTCCAATTCGTCGTCGGTAACGGGTAGCAACTGACGATAAATTTTGTACAGCGTAGGCACCAACAGCAGAACCAAAATGGTTGCCAACAACAAGCCGAATCCCAAGCTGGTTGCCATGGGAATCAGAATCTGCGCTTGGAACGATGATTCCATCAAGATCGGGGCCAGGCCAGCGACGGTGGTGGCCGAAGTGAGCAGCACGGGGCGAAAACGACGCTTGCCCGCATCAATCACCGCGTCTTCAATGGGAAGACCAGCACGCACTCGATGATTGATAAAATCCACCAACACAATCGAATCGTTCACAACCACACCGGTCAGCGCCACCAGTCCAAAGAAACTGAACAACGTCAAAGGCAAGCCCATTGCCCAGTGTCCCAGAATGGCACCGATCACGCCAAAGGGAATGATCATCATGATAATCAGCGGTTGTAAGTACGATCGGAATTCCAATGTCAGCAAGACAAACATGACAAACAGAGCAACCACCGTGGCCAAGCCGAGACTGGAGAGCGATTCCTGAGTCTGTTCTTGTTGTCCTTCCCAACGCACTGAGATGCCGGGATATTTGGCCAACAGCTCTGGTTCGAATGTTTTCTTTAGATCGGCAACAATGTTTCTTGCATTGCCGACCGTTTCGTCTAGGTCGGCCGAGATGGTCACGCTGCGTTTTTGGTCCAAGCGATTGATTTCCGAAAACCCGCGAACCGTTTGGATTTCGGCAATTTCGGTGATGGGACGTTCTTCACCATCGCCCGTGCGAATACGAATATCATCGAAGCTGGCAAAATTGCTGCGCTCCGACTTGGGATACCGAACCATCAGTTTCACTTCGTGACGGCCTCGTTGCAAACGCATCACTTCGGCGCCATAGTACGCCGAGCGAACCGTGTCGATCAATTGCTGAGTGCTAATGCCCAGCGATTTGGCGTCGTCTTTGACTTCAATTTGGAATTCAATTTTACCGGGGCGAGAGTCATCTTCAATGTCGAATACGCCGGCATAGTTTGCCAACTTTTCTTTGCAGTCTTCAATGGCCGGTTCCAAGTAAGATTCATGACCGCTGTTGGCCAACAGTTTGAATTCAACCGGTTTGCCACCGGGCCCAAAGTTGGGAGTGCCAAAGCGAAGGCTATCCGTGCCGGGAATCGGACCCACTTTTTTTCGCCAAGCGGCAATGATTTCGTCGCTCTTCACACTTCGCAACGTCGTATCGACCAGCTCTGCATCAATCGAACCGACATGTCCGCCACTAGCGCCATCGCCTCGCAACGGATCTCCTCCCGTCAAGCTGCCCACGTTGCGATGCAGTTTGGTCAGTAAAGTCGTCCCGCCACCAAATTCTTGACAGACTTCTCGCAATGCGTTTGCCATCTGCATCGTCGCATCGTCGGCAACTTGGGTCGGAGTGCCGTCGGGGAAAGTGACGTTGCCAATGATGTAGTTGCTGTCGAGTTTGGGAAAAATATTGAATGGAACCAAGCCGGCAATCACCATTCCAACCGTGATCAAGAAGATGGCAAACGCGCCGCTGATGGTGGACCACGGATTTCTGACGGCCCAGGTCAACGCCGTGGAATAGGGGCCATCAATGAAACGAGCCAGCCACATCGTGGCCCAAGCGTTGACTCGAGCAAAAAAACGTACGACAAAGCTCAACGGATAAAAGAAGAATCGGAACAGTCGGAATATCAAACTGTCATCGTGAGCCAAATGCGTGGGCAGCACGAACATACTTTCCAGCAGCGAAATCACCAACATGGCAATCACTGCAAACGGCATCACCGCAATGAATTTACCCATCACTCCGGAAACAAAGAACAAGGGTGAAAAGGCAATAATGGTAGTGGTCACGGACGCCATTACGGAA
>JAGQOZ010000706.1 GCA_020426955.1 Planctomycetales bacterium | reverse complement strand
GATGGCCCGGCGCCTTCCAGTCCTTGATCCAGTCGCTCCAGATACGGCCCCAACACTTTGCTCAATTCGGTCGGCATGATTGCGTCGGCTTGGTCCAAAAACTTGGCGATGTAATAACCCGACTTCGATTCGACAATTTGTCGTTGCTGCCCTTCTCCCAACAATGTGACAGCAAAAAACGTAATCACCAAACAAAGAACCGCTCCTTTCACCAGGCCCAGCAAAGCGCCTAATTGCCGGTCAAAGTCCTTGAGCTTCGCCTGGTCAATCGCTCCTCGGATCAGTTGAAACACAATCCAAATGGCAAACGAGGTTCCCACATACAGTACCAGCATGGCCAAGAACGTATTCCACGGTGCTTCTGCATCAATCTTTTGCGCCACAACGTCTCGAAAATTAACCGCCACAAAATAGCTAACAAAGATGGCGGACAGGGATGCAATCTGCCATACCAAGCCTTTGCGATACCCTAAGAATGCTGCCGCTAACAGCACAACTAGCATGATGATGTCGTAGACCTGCATTGCGTTTTGCCTTGTTCGGTTTGTCTGTGTCAAATGGCCTAAGAGCGGCGAAGTATAGCAATTCAGTGAATTTGGCCAAACATCATTGTTTTCGTTTCTGCCGAATAAATGTTGTGAAAGTTAAAAACAGTACTTTTCTGTTCTTGAGCGTTTTGCTGTTTTGACGATGATTCCTCCAGCGCCCATTGGCCGGCAGGAAAACGAACTTTCGAAAAACTGCTCTTGGAATAAATGGCGTGCATGCAGTAGCATTGAAGGCGTATCAATGACAGCGGAGCTGTCAGTCGGGTTCCACGAAGACATGCTTATCCGTCTCGCGGTGAGTTTTGAGGCTGTTGCATAACGGGTTTATGCACACGCGTTAACTTCGACTGCGTACGGTATGAGTTCAACCCGAAACAAACACGAACCGGTTTGCGGTTCCAGGGACACGGAGGTTACGTCAATGAAAGTTGGATTGGGTACATCGTTTTGTCGAACGCTTTTCTTAATTGGCACACTGGCAGCCGCAACTCAGCGACCGGTTTGTGCCGGAGTGATCTCGGATTATGAAGTCGGACCGTATCAGACCATTCGGCCTGTGTCGGCTTCGTTGGTGACGGATGCTGGTCTGGTGGAATTAGGTTCGCAAGCCTATGACGGTGACGGCCTGACCAATTCCAGTCCCTTGTTCGCATTGCACGGCAATGAAGCGGATAGCATGCTGCAGGTTCCGTTTACAGACGGATCACCGTCCACTGTCCAGTTTGATCTGGGCGGACAATTTAATATCCACGAAATCTGGTTGTGGCAGTTCAATGATGCTCAGAATTTGGACGTTGGCGTATCCGACGTGGAATTTGTATTCCGAGACGAAGATGGTAACGTCGTCGGTGGACTCACGGGCGGAGTCAGTATGGGCCGTGGTGATTTGGTCAAACCGTATTATTTTTGTCCCTTCGGCGAATGCGTCCGCTTCATTGATGTGATTTTGAAAGACAATTTCGGCGACTTGGATCTGGTTGGCTTTTCCGAAATTGTGTTTGCCGGCCGAGAAAAAGTGGCCGAAGTTCCCGAACCATGGTTGGGCGCAACAAGCATGTTGGCACTGTTGTTCCTGCGACGTCGACGCAAGTAGTTTATGCCTAGCGAATCGGGATGGAACGTCGTCTACGCCAATTTTGGAACTCGAAGCCGTTTAACAACAGGGGTTGCCAGTGGCCGACTTCAAAACGCATATTTCGACCAGCACCATGATTGGCATGGGCTACGGTGCGTTGGGCCTGTTGCAATTTCAATTGTCTTGGCCGGTCTGCATGGTGGCCGGCGGGCTGTGCAGTGTCGCTGGAATCTTACCCGATGCCGACAGTGATTCAGGGCAAACGGTCCGAGAAATCACGGGGTTTGCCGCGGCCGTTTCGCCGCTGCTGCTACTGGACCATTTGGAGCAGATCGGGATTTCTCACCATTCAATGCTGCTGGCTGGTGGATGTCTGTACATTATCATTCGGTTTGGCTTGGGCGAACTACTGCGACGCATTACGGTGCATCGAGGTATGTGGCATAGTTTGCCAGCCGCCATCATCGCAGGGCTGGTCACATCGCTGGTTTGTTCCTGCGAAGATAACCGAGTTCGATTCTACAAAGTCGGCGCGGTGATGCTGGGGTACGTGACGCATCTGGTGCTGGATGAAATGTATTCCGTCCAGGTCGGACGTGGACGAGTGCGAGTGAAGAAGTCGCTGGGGACGGCTCTCAAAATTTTTGGTCCCAGTGCTTGGGCCAACACCGTGACGTACGGCTTGCTGTTTGCCGGTTTGTTTCTCACGTCGCGAGATTCCATGCTGTTTCCTGGCAACGGGAACCGGCTGACCATTCACCAAATGGTGCGAAATCTAGTGTTTCCGAATTCGAGTGATTCGCCGACAGAAAACCCATCCGACGTGCGCAACCAAGATTTTCGTTCCACCGGGATTTTTCGCAACCAGCCCCAGCTGGAAGAATCCGGTTCGAACCAAGACGAATTCTGGACTCGCGATCTGAACGAACTAAGCCCCTTCCCGTCCGGTCCTGCGACGAATCCAAACACCGGTTCGCCGAATGCAGTCGACCGGTTTCAGTGGTAACCACTCCCCTGCTCCGCTGTGACGCGATCGAAGCGAGACTGAAATCTGGTTCTGGATCGCAATAGTCGAAATCGGCATCTGGAAGGCACTCTTAGCTAGTCAATAAGTTCTGGCTGTACTTTCATTGCCTTTAGCTGATCCGCAGATAGAATTCCCCTTTTGAGCTTCACGCCACCCAGGTCCGCCCCCTCCAGGTCCGCCCCCTCCAGGTCCGCCCCCTCCAGGTCCGCCCC
>JAGQOZ010000705.1 GCA_020426955.1 Planctomycetales bacterium | reverse complement strand
CGGGACAGGATTTGACACGGATGTGGCCTCGTCCGGCCAGCAACCCGAATTGTTTCTGCATCGAAAAACGCTAGGCAACTTGGTGGTCTACGAAGTGGGGCCGTTTTCTAGTCCGCAATGCCTGGAATTTCTGCGAATAAAAATGGCGGACGAATAATCCGTTTTCTACTCTGCCTTCCAGTCTGAAGTTTTTGGCAGCATTTTTTGAATTCTGTGCAAGGAAGTCGCACCGTTGCGACATCTGATGTAACAGGGCTGGTATTGGGCAAGCGACGTGGCAATTACCCTGTCGCTTGCACGTGACCAACTATTTGGAAAAGGCTATTAGGGAGGCTCGAGTATGCGGATTGCGTTGCGTCCAGTTTTGATGGCAACCATGTTCATTTACAGTTCGTTGGCTAGGAACGCTGCGGCTGATTTTCCTGCGATTCTATTGGAGCCGCTTAGTCAGCAGGAACTGATTTCGCCCGTCGGGATTACCAACGCCGGAGACGGTTCCAATCGATTGTTTGTCGTAGAGCAACGAGGTGCTATTCGGATATTCGAAAATGGTTCGCTGCTTCCAGATCCGCTAATCGATCTGTCATCGCAGCTGGTTCCCGAACGACCAGGCTTTGATGAACGAGGCCTCTTAGGATTAGCGTTTCATCCGAATTTCGGCGAAGCCAACGTTCCGGGAAACGACAAATTCTACGTCTATTACAGCGCTCCTCAGCCGAACGGTGATCCAGATGATCCGGTGAATCCGGTGAATCATCAAAGCGTTGTTGCTGAATATTCTCTGACCGCCTTGGGGGCTAACACGGCCGATCCAACATCCGAACGCATCTTGATGACGTTTGACCAACCGCAATTCAATCATGATGGCGGCAACTTGGCATTTGGTCCGGACAACTACTTGTACATCACCACAGGCGACGGCGGTGGCGGCGGTGACAACGAACCAGGGCATACCGGCGGTGGTGCAGATGACCCGCTCGGCGGTTTGGGGAATTCGCAGGATTTGACCAAGCTGCTTGGTAAAGTTCTGCGAATTGATCCCATGGGTTCGAACGGACCCAACGGACAATATGGAATTCCCACCGACAATCCGTTCTTGGGTCATGCCACAGCTCGAGACGAAATCTACGCTTACGGGCTGAGGAATCCGTGGCGAGCATCCTTTGATGATGGACCTGGCGGCACGAATCGCATGTTCATTGCCGATGTTGGCCAAGGGGATGTGGAGGAAGTCAATCTGTTGGAAGCGGGGGCAAACTATGGTTGGCGAGTGAAAGAGGGGACGTTTGATTTTGATGCAACCGCGTCGCCCGATCTGACGTCACCGCTGACCGATCCGATTGCTCAGTACGCTCATCCCAATTCCGAAAATGGACTGCCGAATATCGGTTTGTCAATCACGGGCGGAGTTGTCTATCGTGGCGACGATCCGCAACTGCAGGGAAAGTATCTGTTTGGCGATTGGAGCACCGGATTTGCGGCTCCAGACGGAACATTACTTGGTTTGGAAGAAACCGAACCCGGAGTGTTTGATCTTGCCGTGCTGGATGTGGTCGGCGGCAATCCGATTGGCGAATACGTGCTGGCGTTTGGGTTGGACGAAAACGGCGAAGCCTATGTGGCCACCAAGGGAACGCTGGCACCGAGTGCTCTGGGTGCAGACGGTTTGCCTACCGGAGCGATTTATCGAATTCGATCTGTGCCGGAACCATCTTCATTCGCCATGATTTTTGCCTCGCTGACTTGGGCTGGCCTTCGATTGCGACGTCGACTGCCATTTCGGGGCTAAGGACATCGCTGCGAATCTGTATTAGAATTCGCATCCATGACCAAGACTGATGACGAAGAATCCAAGGAGTTGACGGTGAGTAGATTGCAGAATGTTGTGCCGATTTTCATATCATGTGGCGTTTGTCTATTGGCTGTTTCTTCGGTGTTTGCCGCAGAAGTAAAGCCGCCGGTTGGATTTGATTCAGGGACCACGGAAGGCTGGATTGCCGGCCAAGCATTCGCGAATCCAACGCTCCAGTCTAGCGGTGGACCCCAAGGAGACGGCGATCCGTTCTTGTTGATTGTGGGCAATGGTGGCAATGGTCCCGGGTCTATACCGGCCGCCTTTAATAATAATCCGGAATGGACCGGAGACTATGTAACTCCGGGGATCAACACGTTGTCTGTAGACATGATGAACACGGAAGAGTCGAATTCATTGCAAATGCGCCTGGTGTTGTTTGGTCCGAACAACCTGAACACTCGCTGGACTTCCGTAGATTTTGTCACCGTGCCGAATGATGGCGTCTGGCGGAATTATCAATTTCCCATCGACGAAGCATCGTTGACTCGAGTGGCCGGGAACGGCACATTCGAAAATCTGCTGGGATCGGTATCGCGAATCATGTTGCGTCATGATTCCGGTTCGCCTTCTCGAGGTGGTTCGGCCGCGCGAGCTAACTTGGGGATCGACAATATCGCTTTCTTGGCTGGAATCATAGGCGACTACAACGGCAACAATCAGCTGGATGCAGGTGACTTGGATCTACAAGCTATCGGTATTGCGGCAAATGATTTGGCGTTTGATTTGGACGGCAACGGTCAAACAAATATGGATGATCGAACGGCTTGGATTCGAGACCTACAAAAGTCCTGGGTTGGCGATTCCAACTTTGATGGCGAATTCAATAGTTCGGACTTTGTCGCGGTCTTTTCTGTCGGCAAATACGAAACTGGAGCCATGGCCACCTATGCCGAAGGCGACTGGAACGGCGACCAATTGTTTGACAGTAGCGACTTTGTGGCTGCTTTTCAGGACGGTGGCTTTGAACAGGGACCTCGAATAGACGTGGCGTCGGTGCCCGAACCGACGTC
>JAGQOZ010000704.1 GCA_020426955.1 Planctomycetales bacterium | reverse complement strand
GATAACTATTATCCCGACGTCGCGATAAGTCGGAAAATGCCGGTTTACCACGACGGTTTCTCGTAATAATAAAGTTATTCCAGTCAGTATGAAGCTTTCGATTCAAACATTGATGCTCCTGTTTGTTCCGATAGCAGTCGTGTTGGCATTCGGCAGGGCTTACTGGTCGGTTACGGCGATAGACCGGGAACTTGCGAACCATGGGTGCATGGTGTTCCACGCGTACACAGCACCTCAACCGCTTGAATACCTGGTTGGATACAGAATGGTGGCGGAAATAGACGAGGTTGCATTGTGTGTGCCGTCATTGGGAAGCGCAGGAATTGAATACAAAAATGCAATGCTCTCGCCAGAGCTTGTCGACCTGATCAACGGACTTCCAGGCCTGCGGCGTGTTTGGATCAACGATCCGAATCTTGATCTCGCGAACATCGAAGAAGCACGGTCTATTTTTCCGGGGGTCGATGTCGTCAACCGGCATTCCCCTGGTTTAAACCTCCCTTCGTTTGAACAAGGATCGCACTTTGGTTTGCTCCAGGTTTGTTCACTTGGTTCAATTTCGTTTACTTTACTTTTTCTCTCAAGAAAGCTCTTGTTCTCGAGGCAACCTAATGTCGAGAATTTGGAATAACCAATGGATGGACCGAAGTGCCGATGGTCCCGGTTTTTGAGTGGATGGCTGCTCGTCGGCACTCGGTCATCCCAGGCGTTATTTGCCAACTATGGACGCGTTAAACAAATGGGCTGAGCGAGTCTACACTGAAACAGACTTCGCACGCAGCATCGCAACGACGGTCGCCGGGGTTATCGGCCTCAGCGTCTACCTGCGCACATCCGACTGGACCATTGCCGCGTTCTCCAGCATTATCGCGTTTCCCGCAATTCGTCTCATTTCAAGCGGCTTCCATCAGAAAGCAAATCGTGCTCTTCAGCGTCGGCATGCTCACGAAGAATTCGATTACCAATTCAGTCAGCTAAGCGAAAATGAGCAAAAGGTCGCGTGTGCGTTCGTAGGTGCTGGCGGTTCTGTGATGACGTATTCACAAGTTAATCAAATGGCACTGAACAACTCAGCAATCGAATCGCTGATTCGTCGTGAACTTCTCAGCACGTCGCTTACGGCAGACGACAGAGCGGAGACATTCGTGCTCGACTCAAATGTATTTGATGCTGCCCAACGACACGTACGGTCCACCAACGGCAAATCGGGCAAATAACAAAACCATGCAGCCGAGTTGCGATCGGCCCGTTTTTACATGGATCATCACCCGTCGCAACCGGCTGATGGTCGGCGTTCTGCAACCGAGGACAAACGTAGGCGATGCTTGGTTGGTTTCGAAGTAAGCCGTGGTGCCCCGTCGATGACTCAACGAAACGTTGGATTGAAAGTCGATTTACGTGGCTCGTAGACGAACTCGGCCTTGAGCGTTTGCTCGAGGGTCCAACGATCCTTCCCACGGAAGAGTTCCTACCACTAACCTACGATTGTACGAACGAGGGAATCCATGACCTAATGTGTCGCGTAGCATCGTTCATGGATATCGATCCGGCGACCCTAGAGTTGGGTTTCTACGAGGACGGTGCGTGTTCCGCCGGGCTCTATACGGCCACAGACGGCAAGTTCGGCATATGGCTGGAGTCGACTACTTTGGATGATCCTGCGGGAGTCATCGGGACGCTGGCACATGAAATTGGGCACGTTATCCTACTGGGGCAGAATCGAATCTCACCCTACGAAACGGACCACGAAGGACTAACAGACTTACTGACTGTATTCGTTGGACTTGGTATTTTTCCTGCGAACTCTACGTTGCGTGAGTACAACTGGAATGTCGGGCGAGCTTCTGGTTGGTCAGCAAGAAAACGCGGATACTTGAGCATGGATATGTATGGCTACGCAATGGCACTGTACACCCTCGCCCGCCACGACCCCCGTCCGCTTTGGGCCGTACACCTCCGCCCTGACGTTCGGGCAGCATTAAGGCGAGGCGTCCGATATATTGTGACTACCCAAGATTCTGACTTCCTTCCCGCTGTAGACGGTTGCAGAACAACGGAATGAACCGGAGCCAGATTGAGTTGTGCGGCTCGCTTCGCTCGGAATGTTACTTGGCTGGCTCCGGTTATTCCACCCGTTCGTCGACAAGAACAGGATCGCGTGAATGCACAACGTCGATGTAGAAGCGCCGCGATGGATCGCTGGCTACGAGGGTCTTGCCGACTCTCTTGCGGACGGTTACGACATGTGCATCTACGAATACACGAATGACATGTCGTGCCGTGAATTGCTTCATCAGTATGCCGATCACCCAATCGTCCGCGAATACGAAAAACGAATAGCACTCGTTGACGACAAACTGAAGGCGATTTTGAAACCAACCAAACGTTGCATACATGGCGACTATCCCGAATCGCATTTTTGGTTTTGGACATATCCGTCAAACTCGCCGGAACTCGAAAACGATCTTCGGGAAATGGGTGCAATTGGATCGTAGATATTTTATCCTGTAGGATGATTAGTCATCGTCGACTGTTGTGCTGAACGTTTCACCGCCGCAAAATGTCGACGAACAATCCGATGCACGGGAGCGGCGAAGTCAGGCGGATTTACAATGGACAATCAATCGTCGCCGCCCCGTGATCGGTGACGTTGAACTAAACCGCTTCACTATTTCGTCTTTCGAATAGCGTAAATGTTTGGTTTGATTGAGTCTTTCTTGGGCAGCGAGGGTCGATTATTAGCTGCTCTTCCTTGAGCGGCGTTGCGTTTGCTTCGTGCAGACGCTGTCTTCTTCTTCTTCTTCTTCTGCTGCTGCTGCTGCTTCGCATTTCTTGCCAGCCGAGAATGCTGACCGGAAGGGGACTTCCAAG
>JAGQOZ010000703.1 GCA_020426955.1 Planctomycetales bacterium | reverse complement strand
TTGCGAATTCCGGCGCGAGTCCGCTCACGATCGGGTCGACCGTTACAAGCAATATTGGCCAGATCGGAGAAACCGACCAATATTCATTTACTCTGGCCTCCGCCGCCAATCTTTATTTTGATTCATTGACGTTTGACCAAAGCATCCATTGGTCGCTGCAAGGGCCGGTGGGCGAGATTGTATCGCTTGCTTCGTTCGCGTTTTCAGATTGGTTTTACGAACCGTTAGATAGCCTGCGTTTGCCAGCTGGTTCGTACCAACTGACAGTAGACGCAGATTACGACTACGTCGGCGAATATGCCTTCCGGATTCTGAACTCCGCAACCGCGACGGCCATCACTCCAGGCACGGCCAGAACCAGCACTTTGTCTCCGGCCAGTGAAACCGAAGTGTATCGATTCACGGCAACCGCCGGCAGCCAATTCTACTTTGACGTGCTCGATGCCACCGACATGCCCAACGCGACATGGCGCTTGGTGGACCCGAATGGCTATCAATGGTTCAACACCGGTTTGACTGATGTTGATACTTTGTCTTTGCCGGTGGCCGGAACCTACACGCTGTATATCGAAGGATACAGCGGCGATGCGGGCGCAGGCAGCTACTCATTCAACGTCCGACCGGTGGTTGCATCGGCAACGACTACTCTGGAGTTGGCAAGTCAAATCGGCAAGCATTTCGAGTATGATTCGACCTTCAGTCAGCTGACCAAGCAAGTCGACGAACTGGGACGCGTTACACTCATCGACGTTGATCCAACCAACGGTAACGCTCGCAGCGTGACGCGAATAGTAGGCGATATTGGAGGCGATGACGACCTGGTCACGCGCTACACGTATACTTCTCGAGGCTTCATCGACTTGGAAACCGATCCGCTCGGCCGTATCACGGACTATGATTATGACGCTCAAGATCGGCTGATAAGAACGACGGTTGCGAAAGGAACTGTCGACGAAGCAATTCGTCGGTTCGTGTATGCCGATGCCACGGGATTGGTAACGGCCAGCATTGACGAAAACGGAAACCAGACCGACTATCAATATGATGCGGCGAATCGGCTTATTCGTATCACCGAACCGGACCCAGACGGCGCCGGGCCGCTCGCTTCTCCAGTAACTCGGTTCGAATATGATGCTCGAGGCAACCTCACGGCCACCACCGACAGTCGAGGCAATGTGACTCGAAGTGTTTATGATCCGCTTGACCGAGTGATCGCCAGCATGGATGCCAAAGGTCAAGTTACGTCACTGGAATACGATCGCAACGGAAACGTGACGGCTGTGGCAGATCCGCTTGGACATCGAACCCAGCAGTTGTACGATTCGCGAAACCGAATCGTCACCAGCATTGCGGCTGACGGTGGTGAAACGACGTACCGTTATGACGAAGTGGATCGTTTGGTTTCTCTAACCGACCCCGTCAACAACACCACATTATTCGTCTACGATGCCAGGAATCGGTTGGTCACGGAAACCGATCCGCTAGGCAATTCGATGAACTATTCGTACGACTTTGTTGACAACTTAGTTTCCAAAACCGATCGCAATGAACGCACGACAACCTACACTTATGATTCGCTCGATCGACTCGCAGAGGAAACGTGGGCGGGGACCAGCACCGTCATCAGTTTCCAGTACGACAAAGCCAGTAATTTGACGTCGGTGCAGGATCCATCCAGTCGACTGACGTTCACGTATGATAGTCGTGATCGAGTCAAAACGGTTGACAACAATGGCACGCCTGGTGCGCCGCGAGTTGTCTTGACTTATGCGTATGACAAAGTCGGGAACGTGATCTCGTTAGTTGATACGATCAACGGAAATAGCGGAGCCACAAACGCGTATGTCTACGATACGCTGAACCGAATGACTCGCCTGACGCAGACCGGAGCGAACGTGGCCAACAAACGAGTTGACTTGGGCTACAATCAGCTCGGTCAATTCGCCAGCATCAAGCGGTTTTCCGATGTGAACGGGGCGAACCGAGTGGTGGATTCGAACTACACCTATGATTCGCTCAATCGCCTCACGTCGCTGACGCATCACAATGGAATTCGAGACATCGCGTTCTACAACTTGGCATTTGATGCGGCGGATCGAATTTCGTCCATCACCGACATCGATGGCATCAACACTTACACGTATGATGACACCGATCAACTAATTCAAGCGGACTATTCTAATGCGGCAAGATCAGATGAAACCTACGCCTACGATGCGAATGGTAACCGCACTTCCAGCAACGCACATGGCAACGGCTACGTCACGGGTCCCGGCAATCGACTTCTGTCAGACGGAACCTATCAATATGCGTATGACGACGTAGGGAACCTGATCAAGCGAACCGAAACGGCGACGGGTCGTTATCGAGAATTCGAATGGGATTTCCGGAATCGATTGACCGCGGTCACTGACAAGAACTCGGCGAACGTCGCCACTCAGAAAGTAACCTTCACTTACGACGCCTTGGATCGCCGCATCAGCAAAGGCGTGGATGTGGCACCGCAAGATGCGGTCGATGCAGTGGTCACTCGGTTTGTCTACGATCGAGACAACGTGTTGCTGGACTTTGTCGATTCCGACGGCAGCGAACCAGCAGCGAACGTTCTTGCCAAGCGTTACCTCCACGGACCGGCCGACGACCAGGTTCTGGCTCAAGACAGTGGCGGAAGCAACGTCCAATGGATGCTGGGCGATCAGTTAGGGACGGTTCGAGATTTGGTCAGCAACACCGGAGTGGTTGTGAACCATTTGGTCTACGATTCGTTCGGAAATGTCACGTCACAAACAAATGGGAATGTTAGTTCACGATACGGGTTTACAGGACGGGAATTGGATTGGGAAATGGACCTTTATTTCTTTCGTTCTCGTAT
>JAGQOZ010000702.1 GCA_020426955.1 Planctomycetales bacterium | reverse complement strand
TGGACGTCATGAATCTGAGTCGCGGCCAGATTCAGTTCAATCAATGATGTTAGGCTAGAGATCGGCGCTACGTCCGCAATGTCGGCACCGGATAGATCTAATTCGACTAACTCGGTCAAATTTGACAAACTGCTCCAGTCTTGAATTTTGCATCCCGAGACACGAAGTTTGACCAAAGTGCTAATTTCGCTCAGTGGCTGTAACGATTCAAGTTGCGTCTGCGACACGTCGAGGTTTTTCAGCGGTAATTCGCTCAGGGCGTCCAAGTTGTCTATAAGGGAACAGCGAACATCCAAGGTGTGCAAGAAACGCAATCCTTGCAGTGCCGATAAGTCAGAAATATCAGAATAGGGACACGTGAATTCTTTCAAGCTGACACAGTGTCCGATGGGATTCAGTTTGACCGGTCCACTGATGCCGTATCGTAGGTTTACCTCTTCAATTTCTGGGAAGAAAGCAAGCCAATCGATACTTGAAACCGGACCAGAAGAGAGATATCGGCGAACAAGGCCCTGGTCGATCATCTTGCTGCGAATCCTTCGTCGAAATTTTGCCATGGCAGTTTCGCCATCAAAACGATGCGGGATGTCTGCGTTCTCCCAAAACTCAATCCGCTGATTCAGCACAACAACATTCCGCACGGTGGTCACGATTCCATTGTAGACCAGTTCCCCAACGACGATGACGAGCAGCGCCGCCGCGAAGAACTTGGCGCAAGCAATTCTACGGCGTTGCCGAATCCTGGGCTGCATAAATTGGGAACTCGAAGTTCGTGGGAAAGAGAATGTTAACGCAACGACAATGCGGATTTACTTCCGCAATTCCGATCGTTTGGGCGGAATTGGTTGCGAAGAATGCAAGTCGCATTCTTGGGTGCTTCTTCACGAAGTGAAACACGGAATTGCACGTTCGCCTCGATATTCCGTATGGAAATCGAGGGCAGTCATACGCGGGATCGTCCAAATCGGAACGCACGTGAATTGTGTCGAGCGAAGGCAGATCTGCACTTCCAATTTCGTTCCAGTGGCCATCAATGATCAAAAAACGAAGATTTGGGACCTCGGAAAGTTGGTCAAAGTCGACTTTAGAATACCGCACGTCAAGCGTGTTTAGTTCATTGAATTTCGACAAATCTGGTAGGTCGATGTCGTTACTTTCCTTGATCTTTACGTAGCCCAAGCGGTGATATCCAGCGAACGTGCGGACGCAATGCCACAGCAACGGTGTAATTCCGGGATCCAGGTCGGACGACATCTGAGGCAGCCAGCCTTGAACGGCCGAGTGTTGTTGCAGTTTCTCAATTCGCCGCATTTCCATTTGATTGATGCGAATGAAGCTCAGCACCGGTGCGATCAGCGCGATCAATAGCAACAGCGTGCGAATTCGAAATTGCAGAAAGCGAAACCTCGATTGTCGGCGATGTTGGTTGGCATTCGACATGAGGTGAACTCTTGGTCAAAAGTAATGTGAACAAACGGAATGTTCATGAGACCAATATAGTATGAAGTTGTCGCGAGTGATAGAAATTCTTAAATCTGACTACGGCTGGACCGCTTCAGCTGTTCATGCCAAAGCGGCCCAAGACGCTTGCGACAACGCGAATTGACGACCGAAGTGTTACTTCTTTCGTCGCTTTCGCATCTTTTTCCAGACGGCGCGGCCTACTTGAGGATCAAGTTTGACGAGCTGCTGTTGACGGATGTCAAATGTTTCGATTGTTCCGTCCGTATTTTTCGCGTAAATAAACGGCAAGCAAACCGCCGTTACGCGAACCGGTTCGCCTGCATCGGTTGGCAAGAACCGCGTCTTCACGGGTTCGTCCGCTGGCAAGGAAATGTCACTGCAGCACCACAAGAACGAAGGCAGTTCGACGATTTCGCTCAGCACCGTCACGTAGTCGCCAGGCCGGATATCTTCTCCAGCGATTCGCTGCGCAACGGTGGTCTGGCGAGCGGTAGATTTGGTTGCAGATTTGGTTTTCATATTGGCACTCGATTTCTGTTGATGTTTTCGGAAGGTCCGTTTCGTCCATTTGTCACGCGTGCTGGCTTTGGTTTGACAGAGATAGGTCGAACCAGAACACTGGCTGAAATCATTGAAAATGGACAGACGTTGGAATGACCACGGGGCTAGGTGGCATTCGAAAGCAACGCAAAACAACAGAAATGCTTGGCACGCATGATTTTGTCCTTTCGCCGAAAAGAATTGGGCGTCAACGGAAAGGACGAATTTTTCAAATGCAGGTTCGCTGAGTTTTTTGCCGCAGCGTCGGTCACATGCAGGCGAACGAACTGGGAGGCCTAGTTGGACGCAGCGTCCGTCGGCTCTTGAAACGGTTCGGCTCCAACTCGCCGAGCCCACAACTCCCATTCGCCGGCAAGTCGCGCAAGAACGTCGGGATGTTGTTCGGCCAGATTCCTCTGTTCGAACCGATCCGAATCCAAATCATACAGCTCCCAGGCGGGCTCGGTTGGCTGCCGCTTGCCCCAAGTAATCTTCCATTTTCCTAAGCGTAAGCCTCGAGCAGCCTGATGTTCGAACGCCAGTGGTCGCTCTGGAATCGGTTGGCCGGTGATGGCGGGCAATAGCGAAGTTCCTTCGGCCGGAGTCACGGTTTGGCCGTGGTAGGAATCCGGATAGTTGGCATCGGCCGCGTCCAGCACCGTGGGCATAATGTCCATCAGGTGAGCCGGATCGTGGACCCAAGCCTGTAGGTTCTGCAGTCCTGCCGGCCAATGGACAATCAACGGCGATGTAATGCCGCCTTCATGACAGAAATGTTTGTACATGTTCAGCGGCGTGTTTCCCAAGTTGGCCCAGCCGCTGCCGTAGGCATGATGCGAACCAGCCAAGCCCATTTGGTCTAACGAATCACCTGAATGCAAATCCGTGCGACC
>JAGQOZ010000701.1 GCA_020426955.1 Planctomycetales bacterium | reverse complement strand
CACTTATGGTAGTATGCTGATCCCTCAAGCTTTGTCTGTGTCCCCGTAGGCTCCCCGGCCACTCCCCATCCCGTGCAAACCTACGTAAGTAGGCAACCGGACCGCTCTACCGCCATGCCCAATCGATTCGGTTTCGGTGCGAACAGCTGAGCCATCGTGGCCCGAATTCAAACCCAAGAATTTTCAGACAACACTATTGACTATTACGATAGTCGCGATATCATGCGACTATCCAAATAGTCACCGGAGGTACCAATGAAGGACATCGAACAAACGCTCGGCAATGCTCAGCTGGAGGTTCTCCAATATGTCGCGGAGAATCATCCGATCACAGTCGGTAGGGTGGCCGAACACTTTGCCGAACATTCGGGTAAGGCTCGGACCACAATCCTGACCGTGATGGAGAAGCTTCGCGAGAAAGGGTTTCTGACGCGAAAGAAGAAGTCTGGCGTGTACGAATACTCTCCCACAATGTCGGCATCGGACATCGTATCGAGCGTTGTGGCGAGGTTCGTCGAGGAGACGCTAGGCGGTTCGATTTCGCCTTTCATTTCGTATCTGGCGAACTCAAGCGGGCTCACCGACGCAGAGCTGAAACAACTTCGCAGGATCGCCAAAAACCTCAACGAAAAAAACGGAAAGGACCAGTGATGATCTCGTTCCTAACTAACATCGCTTCGAACTGGCTATCGATTCTAGGAAACGCCTCTCTTGATGGCGGAATCGTCCTGCTGATCGTTCTCTGCATTCGGCATTGGCTGCAGAGGATCCCGTCACACTGGCGATGCTGGCTCTGGCGATTGGCGTTCGCAAAATTGCTTGCGGCCCTCTTGTGGGTGAGTCCCATCGTCTTCCATCTGAGCCCCTCGTCCGCGCGCCACGAACCTCGGATTGCGGTTAGAACGGCCGAGATGATTGACAGTTCCGCCGAAGAAGCAAGCTCAACAAACATTTCGACTGAATTTACATCAACGGCGACTGCCAATGGCGAAGTCGTCGCTCCGACCGCCCGAATTGCGGGCCCGCTCACCCAACTTGGTTTAACCAATTGGTTGTTCATCGGGTGGACCTTGGGAGCCTCCGTTGTCGTTATCCGACTTACGCGCCAATGGATTCAGCTGCGTTGCGCGATTTCACGCTCGTCACCGGTGATCAATACCGACGTTCGCTCCAAAGTACAGGAACTTTGCCATCGTTTACAACTTTCGAAGTGCCCGATTTTGCTTCTTTCTGAATGCGAGGTTCCTTTTACAACAGGAGTTGTTCGGCCAACGATCGTTATTCCCCAAACACTGCAGAACAACGAGTCCGAACTAGAAGCAGTTTTGCTTCACGAGTTAGCACATGTGAAGCGACGAGACGTGACCTGGAATTTACTGATCATTTGCGCTGGGATCCTGTTCTTTTTTCACCCGCTCGTTTGGCTCGCGCGGCGAAGATGGCGACTGGATCAGGAGATTGCCGCCGATGAATTGGCGTTGACGAACATTCGCAACATCGACTGCGCCAGCTACATCAACTGCTTAATTCATTTTGTTGCATCCCGTGAATCTCGGCCAGCTCTATCATTGCAGGTTAGTGAATCGTTTAGCCAGACCAAGCAACGCATCGAAGCAATCACCCGGTTCGTACCGCAGCCGCGAAAGAGCAAGCTTGCAATGGCATCATGTGCGTTCGTGGCATTCACAGCGGTCTTCACATCGTGGACTTTGAGCTCGAATGCCAGTGAAAGCGAGAATGAAGGTTCGATCGAAAGCTCAACCGCTGTCGAATCGGCGATGGATCAGCTGAAGCCATTCGGTGACGTTCGTTCAATGTTCGAACCGAGCCACGAAGACCATCGGGTTCAGCTCATCTTAAAAGGGACAAAAGTCACCGATGACACGATGCTTTTAGTTCGCGACATTGCCAGAACGTCTCCTGTTGAACTGAAACTCGATTCGACACGCGTAACCGCCGAAGGACTCAAGCATTTGCAGGGTACATCGGTCACGGATTTTAGTGCAAATGGCAACGTCATCGATGACGACGCGATGTCGCAGTTGGCAACCTTTCCGAAGCTAAAGCGGATCGCGCTTTCGACAGATATTGCGACCGATGAAGGACTGGCGTCACTTCGCAGCTGCAAAACACTACAAAGCCTTGGAATCACTGGAATTCAGTTCACGGGTACGGGACTAGAGCCACTTACGGCACTCGAACAATTGCGAGAGTTGTACCTCGGCGAATCGTTTGATGAATCTTCAGTAGAAGCCATCAACAAACTCCAGCGTCTGACGCACCTCGGCCTGAGTTCGTCCAGATCTACTCGAACGCGAAGCACTCGAATTCTCAGTCAGGCCACGATTGTTCACCAGCTCGAATCGATCGATTTGCCTAACGCAATGATTGACGATGAATTCGCAACGGTACTAGACCGATGCACGAATCTTCGCCAATTGTGGCTTTTTGATGCAACCTTCACAACTGCCGGACTGACGGCGATTGGTAATCTTAAGGAACTCACGCACCTCTCTATTTCCGGTTCTTCCATCAACGATGCGGACATGCATCACCTGGAAAACCTGAAGCAGCTGACATGGCTTGATGTCTCAGACACCCAAGTCGGAGATGACTCGCTACCCGTCGTGGCGAAATTCAAGAAGCTTAGACACTTTTTCACGCTCCAGTCAGACGTTTCCGACGATGGGGTTCGGCGACTGAAGACTCAACTACCAACATTGCGTTTTGTTGATGTGGACTAACTATACCGCAGTGCAAGAGTTCGCTCGTTAGCTGCAATTTCTTTAGGAGACCCGCAAAGATCGGAACGCCCCTAACGGAAGGTGTGTCCGAAATTGAAACCTTGGCGCACCTAACCACGCTGAATATTCAGCCAACGACTATGTCCTGGCTGGATGAGGTCATGTGCAGA
>JAGQOZ010000700.1 GCA_020426955.1 Planctomycetales bacterium | reverse complement strand
ATCGAAGCCGAAGCCAGCGGTTGGTCGTCGAATTCGCGGAACAGGTCCTCCACTGGCTGACCGAGTTCATCCTGAATCATTTGGCGAACCACGTTAGCCGCATCGGCTGGCGTTTGGTCTTGCAAGGTTCGCAGTTCGTTGGCCAAGGCATTGCCAACTAGATCCGGACGCGTGCTTAAGATCTGGCCGAGCTTGACGAAGGTTGGCCCCAGTTCAATCAAGGCGAGTCGAATCCGAGTTTCTCGAGTATGCCGAGCCAGCGCTTCACCGTCGCGATTCTTCAGCAACCCCTTGGCAAAATCTAAGTTCAGTCGACTAATCCCGTCCGCCAAACCGTATTTGCTGAGCACCGAAAGAATCTCGGTAATGCGATTGAGATTCCGGTAAATCTGGGGAATGGAGCTAATCTTCATCTAGCACGACCTGACCGAGAAACACAAAACACTTCGATAATCCTAACTCGTGCACTCCCACCGACAGACCGCATCGCTTTGGACTTCCAGAAGAACACGTCAATTCTTTTTCAATGACATCACCCTAACCATACGATTATTATGTTTCATTATATTGACAAGACGATAATAACCCGTACGAATCGATTGACCGAAAAAGTCGGGACAATTATTCTCAACAAGACGTATTTTTAGCGGGGACCGTTCTGCGCGGGTGCCCGAGGCGAATTTCTTTGCGAGGAGGATCTTCTAGATGAAACGAACAAGATTTCTTGTTCTGCTGGCATTGCTAAGTCCAGCGACTCTTTGGGCGGCCGATAACGGCCCCAGTATTGGTTTAAATTTTGGTGCTGATGAACCAAACGGTGCCATTGAAGGAATTGTGGACGGACCGGCCGGCGTGGCTGGCTCCAACAATTGGAACAACCTGGAACTGGCCACTGGATTTGGTGACGACATCATCATGGATGTCAACGGAGCGGCGACCGGAACGGGACTTTCCGTAGAATGGATTTCTAACAACACATGGTCAAGTGATGGACGAGGTGAAGACACCAACGATGCCGTTGGTGGCGACCGCGCGCTGATGCTGGGTTACCTGGACACGACAGACACATCCATTACCGAAGTCGTAATCGACGGCATTCCGGACGAATTGTCCAGCGGTTTTGACGTCTTTCTGTATGTTCTTGGCGGTGTACCTGGCCGAGGAGGAACGTATACCGTTGCCGATGGTAATGGCAACGAATTAATGCAAAACAATATTACCCCGAACGACCGATTCGACGGAACGTACATTCGCGGCGAAGAAGGCAACTACTTAGTGTTCGAAGGCCTGACTGGTAGCGAACTAACCATTTATGCCCAAGCTACGGATCCAGCATTGTTTCGAGGACCATTGAACGCAGTAGAAATTTGTGCGGTTGGCGCTTGCTTGCCCAAACCAACTCCGGTTGCGGGACGTGCTAACATTGGCGATCAATTGGTAGCTGGAGCTTCCTTAGAGAACCCAGTACTTGGCCCTCCCGGCGAAGTAACACCTGGCCTGGCCCAAGAATGGTATGCAGTCGGCAATCCAGGCAACAAGGAAGCCCTAGATGACGTCTTTGCTGCAAATCAGCCAGTCGTGCCTGCCTTCCAAGCAGGACATGGAACTACATGGTGGTCGGGGACAGACGCACCATTCGCTGACTTGGTTCAATACCCGGATGAAGTTCAACCCGCTTTCAATGCAACGGGCAACGACAACTATTCGGTTCGCGCCACGGGCGAGATCAACATTCCCGAATCTGGCACGTACCGGTTTACGGATGGTGTTGACGATTTCACTTACCTAGCCATCGATTCGGACAAGAGTGGTGTTGCCGGTGACAGCCCAGAAGAAATTCTGATCAACGATAACGCTTGGACCAACACGCTTCGAACCGGAAATAACGGCGGACAAGGATTGGGCGAAGTTGATTTTGACGTGGCAGCCGGTGGTGAATGGTTGGCCATTGAATTCAACATGGCTGAAGGTGGCGGTGGTGACAGTGGCGTGATCTACTGGGACTACAGCACCGAAGACGGCGTTGGCGGAGGCGTTGGCTTCCCAGAAATTCCTGAAGATCCGTTGGACGCCATTGATGCAGAATTCCTATACATTCCCGATACGCATTTGCGGTCGGCCATTTCGCCGCTGATTAGCGCCGACTTGGTAGCATCGATTCCCGCATCGGAATTGGGCTGGGAATTCGAAATCAATGCGACAGACGGCACCGCCGATGCGTTTACCATTGAAAATCCCAATCCGGACGTCTACACCACGGTATTGAACGTGGATGGCCAAACGTTCCACCTGAACGTCACCGGCGATCCTTCGCAGGGCGATTCCTTCCAGATCATTGATGTGGATCGAATTGTCGGCACTCCGACGATCGCAACCGAAGGTTGGACGTTCAACGCTGGAACCGGCTTCATCTCGTTTGGCGCTGGCTTGGTAGGTGACTTCGATGGCAACGGTGTAGTCGAAGTAGCCGACTTGGACGTCATGGTTCTGGGCAACGCCGTTACGACGTCAACAGTGACGGCAACGCCGATGCGGAGGATTTGCGAGTCATGGTGCAGGATATCATCGGCACTTGGTACGGTGATTCAAACGGTGACGGCGAATTCAGCAGCGGTGACTTTGTTCAAGTCTTCACCGCTGGTAAGTTCGAAACGAATCAACCTGCTACGTGGAGCGAAGGTGACTGGAACTTGGACGGCATTTTCAGCAGTGCTGACTTTGTGGCTGCCTTCACCGACGGTGGTTTCGAACTGGGTCCCAAAGGCGGCGTTAGCGCAGTGCCCGAACCAGCCACTGGCGTTATGGCATTGCTTTGCTTGCCGCTGCTGGGCTTGTTCCGACGTCGTGTCCGCTAAGGATACCACGTAGAAACTTATCCACTGAAAGTCAAAAAGGCGTGTTCCTTGCGAACACGCCTTTTTTTGATAT
>JAGQOZ010000699.1 GCA_020426955.1 Planctomycetales bacterium | reverse complement strand
CGTGCATTTCGACGGGCGGATTCACGTTTGGGAAGGTGCGTCGGACGATGAAGTGGCAGAGCAGCGTGGGAGACGTATTACTGAATTCGCTGAGAACTAAAGCTATTCACTGATTTCGGCCGCTGCTGTTTCAGTGTCGGAATCTTCGGTTGGCTGAGTTGGGCCGTTCTCGCGAGCGTCACGCAGTTTTTGTTGCAGTTGCTCCACTTTGCTGGGGTCCAGGAACTGTCGGAATAAATCTCGAGTGTCCGCAAATAGCTGATCAATCTTCAACTGTACCGAATTATCGCTGGTGACCAAAGACTGGCTTCGCTGTTGCGCAGTGTTGGAGAATTCTTCTCGGCTGGGAAGTCGGCGAAGTTCGTCAATCAAATCTTGGGCTTCGTCGTATTGGCCTTCTTCAATGCGTTGGTCAATTCGCATCGACAAAATCTCGCGGCGTGCCACCAAGTCCACCAGCGATTCTTGAATGCCAACCAATAATCCTTCGGCTTCTAATCGCCCTTCGTCATTGCGAAGGGGCACCAGCAGTTCCTGTTCACTACCGGGCAATACGGGCAACTTTCCCAGCAGGCGGCTGCCGCTTTTGAATAACAGAATGCGAACCGGCGGGTCAATCAACGGCACAACCACTTCGCCTCGCCAATTAGTCCGGCCCACCAACGTCGACTTTTCGCCGCCGGGCTGGCGCGAATAAACTTCCAGTCCGGCCAAGGGCGTGACGTCATCTTTTCGATCGACCACTCGAACCAAAGTCGACGGAGTCCAACTGCGAACGACAATGGCCAGTTGTTGCAGTCGCGTGCTGCGCCGAGTGCTAAACGGTTGGCGAAATCCAGAATAAGACGTGCAGGTGGCGTGGTTGCCGGTGATTTTGTCTACAGTCAGTAGCGTGTATTTGATCGGTGAAACGCCGTCCTCGCCCACAATTCCGTCTCGATTGGTCTTCCGGATATAACACTCTAAAACGTCACCCGGCTGAATGAAGGTGGGTCGCTCCCAGTCTCGACCAGTGCCGTCGCCCACGTGCAGTGATCCTGCCTTGAGTACCGTTCTTACTTGATCTTCTTCGACCGATTCAATTTCCAAGACTGGGGAAAAGACTGCGCAAGTACTCTTGAGCGCTGCCTGTTCCACTTCGTCTAATGTTCCCATTTCCTGTAGGTGCCAACGGCCCCAGCGTCGAGTTGGAATGTCAAGTTCACGCGAGCGCAGTAGGTATCCGGATGCGGATGTGACTTGCAAATCTAGCACCACCAATTTGTCAAACGCTGCCAATTCTTTGAATCGATCTTCCAGTGCGAACGGATCGATGGGCGAATCGGATAGCACCAAATCGGAGACCTCGGTTGGAATCGGCGCTGCTGCGACGTCCCATTGAGCGCCGACGGTGCTTTCCATCAGTTCGGCCAGGCGAGGCGGCAAATTCGAATTCCAGTCCGCCGGAATCAAGGCGTTTGATTCCAATTGAACCCACACCTGAATCTTGTAAGGAGTGACTTCCCACAGAGATTGCGCATTCACGCGGCCGGTCCAACTAGGCGTAATGACGACGCAGACAAATGCGATTAGGTACCGTAGGACTAGTTTGTGCTGATTCGCCATTTTTCGACTTCTTGGTAAAGGTTCACTGGTCGGCGAGTCACACCCTGTAGTCCGGCGCGATACACAAAATGATCTACCAGCTGCCACAACGGAATCACTGCGACTTCGTCAAAGCAAACTTGATGGATGGAACGCAAGCGTTGTCCGGCTTCATTCCAATTTCGCACTCGCTGCAACTGCAGCAACGCCAAGTTGACATAGGCACTGGGGATCTTGGCAAAGCCATCGGCAGCAAACAAACGACCGGCATCCGCAATCGGTTCGTGAATGACTAATTCCGTGTACAGGAAATCCCAATCATTGTGTTCAGGACGATCGGCGCCAGGCGAAAGCTCTTCCAGTTTGCAGGTGAGACCCAGCGGAGCCAAGTAGCGAACAATTTCTGCACAAGCGATTCTGGCGATTTCATCCGCCGGATGCACAATCACAAGCTCGCCTAATTTTGGCGGATCCTCTTTGGCCTTTTCCGCTGTGGCGTTGATTTCAATCTGGGCTAACTGCAACCGCAGCTTGGAAAGCCTCGGTTCGTATGGGCGCGGTTCGATCCGCAGGTCGTACGCGTAGCCCAGTGGATCGTCTTGGCGAACGCCTGGCGAAAACGGGCCACTGATGACGCGGCAGCCTTCGATTTTTTGACCTCCCAAGATTTCTCGGCTCAGGATCTGTTCGCGATCAATGCCATAGGCAATCGCGGCTCGAAAAGCACGTGTGCCGGGAAACGGACGCTCGAAATTTGGGATCAGCATATGCGTACTGGGAATGCGGTACGAATCCACAACCATCGAATCGTCGCGTGTCAACTGCGCCACGTCCGCCGGAAATACGCGATCGATCATGTCGATTTCGCCTCGTCGAAAAGCGTCCACAGCCAAACGTGTTTCTGAAAACAGTCGTTCCGTGATTTCGCGAGGCTGCTGTTTTTCCCCGAAGGAGTATGCTTTGTTGACAATGAAGCGATCCGCTGTGTTGCCGTCTTCCTGCCAAGCATAAGGTGTCAATGACTGTGTTTCCGCACCGCGAATGGGCACCGCAAATAGTGATTCAATACGCAGGTAAGGACGTCGCAAGCGAACATTGACGTTGAACACATCTTTCACTGACACGTTGTCAACAAACGCAGCAAAGACGGGATCGTATTCGCTGGAATCGACCGCCAGCGACGCCAGCAATGATCTGGCGACGGTGAATCCGCCGATGTTGGTTGCATCTTGTGCCACTGCAATCACCGCTTCGGTAGCCTCTTGATTCAGAGTCAATGAACCGACGGGACAGGCATATTCGCCACCTTCCGGACCCACGTTCTGGATCTCAAAGACGCGGCGATG
>JAGQOZ010000006.1:30008-32842 GCA_020426955.1 Planctomycetales bacterium | reverse complement strand
CGATGGCCTTGCCAATCTCTGCCACTCGCCCACCAGGACGAATTGCATCAATGCCCAGATACAAGCAGTCATGGGCACATTGAGTAACTCGAATCGCTTCTTCTGACGCGTCACCAATAATGAACGTTTCTGATTGATCGCCGTACCAGCCATCCACAATGGTGGTCAGATCAACGTTGACAATATCGCCTTGTTTCAAAGCGTAATCACCGGGAATGCCGTGACAGACCACTTCGTTCACGCTTGTGCAGCAGCTTTTGGGGAATCCTTGATAGCCAAGGCAGGCCGCTTCGTGACCATGGTCGGCGGTGTATTCGTGCACCAGTCGGTCAAGCTGGCCCGTGGTGACGCCCGCCTTCACGTGTGGTCGAACGTAGTCCATCAGCTGAGCGTTAAACTGACCGGCGGTTCGCATGGCGTCTCGTTCCACTTCGGTAAGCATTAGGTTTCGCTGCCCAAAAAGCATTTCGGTTTTTCTCCTCGGTCAAAACTTCGACACCGCCAACGCCGCTCAAAACATCCTTGGAAATACAACCGTTCGTAGGAAGTTCTGTTCCCCAACCAGCCGAAAACCATCCATGTCAACGGACGGTCACATTCGATTGCCGAATTCAACCGCTGTAGATTCCAATTTCCAATCGTCGCTCTATTTCGCCCCAAAGGCTCGCGGAAAGCCCTCCAGTCTAGCAGCACCAGCGATTTGCCGAAAGAATCTAGCTTGCGGTTAGCCAGAAGCCGACTGCAGACCTATGCCGAACAGAATACGCCCTTTAAAATCGCCCGAACAAAAGCGTCTCGGCAATTATCCCTTCTATATGAATTAGCCAAATCACGCCGAAATTTCGGCGGCAGTTACGGGAAGTCAAGAAATATGCCTCGTTACAACCCAGGCCAAATTGAACCCAAATGGCAGGCCTACTGGGAATCCAACAAAACGTTTCAAGCCCCAGAATTGCCGAAAGATCCTCAGAAAAAATTCTATGCGCTGGATATGTTCCCTTATCCCAGCGGCGATGGCCTGCACGTCGGCCACCCGGAAGGCTACACCGCCACCGACATTCTGTCTCGCTACTACCGCATGCAAGGCTACAGCGTGCTGCATCCCATGGGCTTCGACGCCTTTGGCCTGCCAGCCGAAGAACACGCCATCAAGACCAACACGCCTCCGCGAGTCCAAACCGAAAAAAACATTGACACCTTCCGGCGCCAACTGAAAATGCTCGGTTTTAGCTACGACTGGGATCGAGAAATTGCTACCACGGACGTGGACTATTTTCGATGGACGCAGTGGATCTTCTTGGTGTTGTTTGACACGTGGTTCGACGAAGACCAGCAGAAGGGTCGTCCGATATCGGAGCTGCCCATTCCGGCCGACGTCCAAGCAGCGGGCGAATCGGCGGTTCGCACCTATCAAGATGAACATCGTTTGGCCTACCAAAGTGATGCCTTAGTTAATTGGTGCCCGAACTTGGGGACAGTGCTAGCAAACGAAGAAATCATTGATGGGCGTAGCGAACGCGGAGGTCATCCGGTGCAGCGAATTCCGTTGCGACAGTGGATGTTGCGAATTACCGCCTACGCCGATCGACTCGAGAAAGGACTCGACACAGTGGATTGGCCAGAAGGCGTCAAGGCGTTGCAGCGAAATTGGATCGGCCGCAGCACAGGCGCCGAAGTCGACTTTTTCATCGGCCAGCCCGAAGCTTTTGACGAGTGGAAGGCGCAGCGAGCGGGCCAGTCGTGGCCCAAGAAACCAGCTGACAATGTCCTGCGCATTTATACCACTCGGCCTGATACCCTGTTCGGCGCCACCTACATGGTCATTGCGCCAGAACATCCGTTTGTGGAAAAGCTGACTTCGCCAGAACAAGCGAACGAAGTCAAAGCGTATTGCGCCAAAGCGGCCAGCAAGAGCGATCTGGAACGAACCGAATTGACCAAAACCAAAACGGGTGTCTTCACTGGTTCGTACGCCATCAACCCAGTCAATGGAGCGAAGGTGCCGATTTGGATTGCCGACTACGTTCTGATTAGTTACGGCACCGGGGCCATCATGGCGGTGCCGGCGCATGATATTCGAGATTTCGAATTCGCTCAGCAGTTCCATATTCCGATCGTCGCTGTGGTCGATCCCGGTGACGCGGCCGACGTGGATCGTCAAGCAGTCTTGGCCGGCCAAGCCGTTTTCACGTCGGCAGGTACGGCGGTCAACAGTGGTGCTTACGATGGGATTTCTACCAGCCAATTCAAAGCGAAAATTGCGGCGGATTTAGCAACCAGCGGTGTTGGCAAAGAGGCGGTGAACTACAAGTTGCGAGACTGGTTGTTTAGTCGTCAGCGATTTTGGGGCGAACCGTTTCCTATCCTGCACGAATTGGACGCCAACGGAAATCCGACAGGGCATTTACGCGCCGTCCCGGCCGACCAATTGCCGGTCGACTTGCCGCATTTGGAAGATTACAAACCGCACGGTCGTCCCGAACCACCGTTGGCCAAAGCAGATGCCGATTGGCTCACTCCTACGATTGATGGCGTTCGCTACAAACGAGAAACCAATACGATGCCGCAATGGGCCGGTTCGTGTTGGTACTATTTGCGGTTTATCGATCCCCAGAACAGTTCGGCGTTTGTGCAAAGTGACAAGGAATCGTCATGGATGCCAGTCGACTTGTATGTGGGTGGCGCAGAACATGCCGTGCTGCATCTGCTGTACGCTCGATTTTGGCACAAAGTGCTTTATGATCGAGGTCACGTGTCGACGGCCGAACCGTTTCAGCGGTTGGTCAATCAAGGCATGATCTTGGGCGAAATGGAACACACCGGCTACCAAACGT
>JAGQOZ010000006.1:0-29909 GCA_020426955.1 Planctomycetales bacterium | reverse complement strand
CTGACGGAACGTGGGTTTCCGCCAACGAAGTCGGTCGTGATGCCGAAGGCAATTCGGTGCGTTCGTCCGACAACGCGATACTGACGGCGGTGAAGGTGGAACCGGCTGACGTGGAAAAGAGCGGTGACCAATTTGTCCTTGTTTCCGACAAGCAAATTCGCATCGAAAGCAAAGCCAACAAGATGTCCAAGAGCCGAGGCAACGTGGTGAACCCGGACGAAATTGTCCGAGACTACGGTGCGGATTCGCTGCGTTTGTACGAAATGTTCATGGGCCCGTTGGAAGCCACCAAGCCGTGGAGTATGTCGGGCGTGGATGGAGTGCGGAAGTTTTTGGATCGAGCGTGGCGGATGATTGTAGATGACCATGCGGAAACGCTGGAGCTGTCACCGTCGGTGAAGCAGATCGAACCCACGGAAGAACAAAATCGCATGTTGCATCGCACGATCAAAGCCGTGACGCGAGACATCGAATCACTGGGATTCAATACGGCCATTTCCAGATTGATGGAATTCGTCAACTTCTTTACCAAACAGTCCGTGCGTCCGGAAGCGTGCATGGAACCGTTCGTCCTGATGCTGTCCCCCATGGCACCTCACCTGGCCGAAGAACTGTGGCAACTGTTAGGTCATGACAACACGTTGGCATACGAACCATGGCCCGCATTTGACGAAGCGATGACCAAAGATTCGTCCATAGAAATTCCGGTGCAAATCAATGGCAAGCTTAAGTCCAAAGTCACCGTCGCAGCAGATGCCTCGAAAGAAGACTTGGAAGCCGCAGCCAAAGCAGACGAAAAAATAGCCGAACAACTGGCCGGTAAACAAATTGTCAAAGCGATTGTGGTGCCAGGCCGCCTGGTGAATTTTGTGGTGAAGTGACGAAGTTAGCACGGCCCGACAGCAGTCCACCTTAAACACCATTTGTAATAACTTCATACTGAGGTGCACATGAACAAGAGCGACCTCGAAATTTTGGCTGACCTGCGACTCGCCGAAGCGAAGGCACTGTTGGATTCAGGCTACTTCTGCGGTTCCTATTATCTCGCGGGCTATTCGGTGGAATGCGCTATCAAGGTGTGTATCGCCAAACAGGTTCGCGAGTTCGATTTTCCGGATAAGAAACTTGCAGAGAAAAGCCATCAACATGATCTCGGTGCGCTTATTAAAGTTGCCGCGTTGTCAACCAGTCTGGCTCAATACGAAGACGCGTCGAGTGACTTTAAGGCGAATTGGGCGGTCATCAAGGACTGGAAGGTCGAATCGAGGTATGATGGACGTATTCCTGAATTCGACGCTCGTAATCTCTTGGACGCAATATCCGACCCGACAGCGGGGATAACGAAATGGCTAATGACGTTCTGGTAAACAACATACTCACCCAGTCAATGATAGATGCTGGGGCTACGTTATTGGCCAAATTGGATGCATGTGCCGTCGATGTCACGGCGGCATTCTGGCTTTATTCGGAAGACAACCAAAGCTGGAAGTTAGTCATCGCGTCATCGATGGTTGATTCGCAACGACCTCGCAGTCTTTACCGTCGGATCATTTCAATCAATGACGGTCTTGCGGACGATGTGGAGATTGTGTCCGTGAATGACATTACTGCCATGTCGCCAGGTAGTTCCATAATTCGAAGTTTTCGGAATGCGATTCGAACCTCGCACGTCGCCGGAATGCGATTGTCCAGTTCCATGATTGACGGCGTCTTTGTTGATGACTCGTATATTTATCGAGTTGCTTGAGGATGTTTTCGCAAGGTTCGCCTATTGCGCAAAAAAACAAGCCGGTTAATCACCGGCTTGTTTCATTTGGGCATACTTCAAAATCGGAACGCGCCGACTACCGACTGGTCAACTCGGGCCAAGCGAATTTGTCTTGTGTCTTGTTCGCTTTGGCGGACAGTGGTTTTACGTTAGGGCGTGATGCTTTGGGACGAGCGACCTGGGGAGTTGCTTGTGCTTCTTGCTGTTGTCGCAGCATCGCCGCTCGTTCCGCTCGTGTCGGCAAGTATCGACTTTGGTCTTGCGTTGAACGAGTGCGTGAAGACGGGAGATGGCGGACTTCGATTCGTGAGTTGGAATCGAATCGGACTTCTGGTTCCGAGCTTCTTACGTAGCTGGCTTGAATGACTTTGGGCCATTCAATGGGCTTCACCTTATAGCGACTGGGAATCTTGGTTCGCACAGCAGTGCGGTCGTCGGCGTTCAGCAATGGCGGAACGCTTAGCGAAGCGCCACCGGCGTTGCTGGGCAGCGGCCGTAGGTCCTGCAGGCTGCGACTTTTGAGACCGTTCAACGTTTCGTCGAAAGACCCGACCGCAGCTGGCTGTTGACGTCGTTCGTTCAGGAACGATTCGGCCGATTCGCTTGCCCGACTTGCTGGATTGTCTTCGGATGAAAACACTGCGACGCCTCGAGTCTGACCGGCGTACATAGCGTTTTCGGATCGAACAATCGAACGCTGTGAGGTCGACGGCAAACGACGAACTCGCATTGACATATCAGGAGCCAACCGAGGCCGATCGTTGGGATCGGCATTGTCTGCCGGAGTGGGCTGTCCGCCGTTGTATCCTGGAGTCGAATACGGATTGGGCGAATAAGAATTGGGTGCTGAATAGCCGGGATTCGTGTAGCCGGGGGTGGTATAGCTAGGCGTCGAATAGGAAGGTGTGGCATAATTTCCGGCCAACCATGAAGACGATCCGCAACAAGAAGCTGCCGGAGCATACGATGTAGTCGTGGACGAAATTGGCATCGCCGCTACCGTGTTGTTATTTCCGCAGACCGGCACTTTGCCATACACGGGACGATAGGTGGTGTACGGTACTCGGCGAGCTTGATAGGTGTAGCTGGTGCAAGGTTTGGTGCATTCGATCGGTAGGCCCGTTGCTGGATTGCAGCTGACGGTCTTTTGATAAGTGGTCACCGGAACGGGTTGCCAAACCGTTCGATAGGCCACTTGCGGTACATACTGCACCACGGTTTGTTCGCAATACGAACCATCCGAACACGTATTACACGCGCCGGGATAATATGCCGTTGTCGTCCTATTCGCTCGACGCCGCAACAACCAGTCCAACAACGGACCGGCCGAAGCAGACTGCGGCAAAGCCAGCAGCGCCAACTGCGAAACGACAAGAACCAAAATGCTTTGTTTCTTCAATTCCATTTCCGTACTCCGTGAGAACGCACTTCCTGACCGAATGCTTTTACCATTTCAATCACACAGCAACTCGTTCCCTCGGTCCGGATTCCCGTGCCCAGCATGGCACCAGCCTTGTCCGCGATTCACCCCTGGACGAATAGACTGATCCGAATGTCGCTATCGAAAGCGTTGCAAAATTGGCACAACGCCTTTCCAATAGTACCGCACAGATTCGGAACAGGAAAGGAAATCCTTCGCACGAATCTTCAATCCTTTTTGATGAACGACATGCGGCGACGTTTGGGCAAACGTCACTGAATTCTCTAAATGCACTTGGCGGGAAGTGTGCATTGCGAGTATCAAAAAAAACGACCTTGCAGTCGCCTTAATTGCTAGCATGCGAAATTGCCTTGCGGCGAAAAGCTCAAAAGCAGCCAGACAGTTTGAAGTTGGCGAAACTTGCGTTACCATCGCCCGCTCTGGAGTGCCGGTCCTGCTGCTTGTTTAGTTTTTGCCGGACGTGATTGTTGTAGCGGATGTGCTCTTGCTGCGAAGATTTTGTTCGGCGTGATCGTAAAGTTCGAACAGAACTTCGCGAAGATTCCCGGTTGTGGCGTGCTGCTGATAAACAGACGCAATGGTTTGATTGTCCAGCACCGGACGGTTCGCCGAGTGTTTGTTGAGCAGTTTGGCCACCAATGATTGAAACCGTTGCCAATCGTACGACGCGTGAAACAGTAGCGGAAGTTTCCGTTCCGGTTGATGGACGGTGACCAGCAGACCGCTACCAGCGCGGTGGGTGCGCCAACGAGTGTACCAGCGTTGGTACATGTTGAGTTGTTCAAATCCATCGATGACCAAAACGTGTCGCATCTCCGCAGGAACTGGCAGTCTGCCAAGTTCCGTGCGTACCCGCGACCAGTCTCGCCGAGCGGCTTGCAGGTTGATGCGACTTACCTTGATGTCCGTGTCGGAAGATAGGCGACGCAAGAACGAACACAAGAATGTGGATTTGCCAACGCCATGCGGTCCGACAATTTGCCCGCAAAGTTGGTTTCGAACGAACAATTGTATTAGTTCGTCCCACGTAGTTCCTTCGGGCAACACGTAGTCGATTTCACCCGGCTGAACGAACTTGGTGGAAAACGGATTGGAATGCATTGCTATTCGGCCGAACAAGAAACGCCTCGTCGTTGGCACAAGTCGTCCAAATCGCTCCAACGAACTTCAAAAATGTCATACTGTCCGGACGGTGCGCGACGTTCGACCAGCAGACTAGATCCGTCGCTGGACCAACGTGCCCCCGTGACATCTCCGTGCACTAAACGAAAGAATTCTTTTCGCTGCGTGTCCACTATCCAAATGCCTTCCGCAATACGCGGCATCACATGACTGATTGCCAAGTAGCGGCTGTCGGGTGACCAGTCAAACTGCGGCGAAGGCAACATGGAACTGAGCCACGGCACGGACACTGTCGTCTCTACGCTCGCCAAGTCTGCCACGTTGACCCAAAATCCTTGATTCGAAGCAAGTTTGTTGCCATCAGGCGAAACCAAAAGCACCTTTGAAGAAACATCTTCGTCAACTAGCATCATTGGATCCGATATGTCAAACGCCAGTTTCCACGCCATGCGCTGAAGATCCATACTATAAAAGTATAGCATTGTCCCGTCGTCAGACCAGTTTGCCATCAGGCTCCCAGGTAACTGTTCTTGCCGTTGGCCCGCCAGATCGGACAATGTCAAATACGGAACGTTGTCTTGATACTGCGTATATACCCAGCGGCTTCCGTCTGCGCTGAAGATGGCCTGCTCGGGTACTTCGGCAAGCAACGTTTGCACGTCTTGTCCCGTTCGCTGCAGCGCGACAACGTTTTGTGTCAAATCAACGTATGCCAAGGTGTTGTCATCGCCATACAAAGGCGATCTGGCTTGGGATTGTCGACGATGAATTTTTAGATTAGCCGTACTGGGGTCCGTCAGATCTTGGGCATAGCGAATATGCGCCTGGTGGTACAGCGCAATTCGTTTCCGCATGGTAGACAATCCTTCATCTTGTGGAATGACATCGTCTTGATGTGTCTGGCGTTCGAACAGACTTTCGTGCGTTTGGATGACAAGGTCCCATCGCTTTTGACCTTCCCGTACTTTGGCGAGCTCTCGCAACGCCCATAACGTGCGACTGTGATGAGGTCCGAATTTATCAGTCAAATCATCCACGACGTTTGACAATTGCTGAGCGGCTTCTTCGAATAGTCCAAGCTTACGTAGTGCGATTCCCTGACCGATGCGGAGCGAAAGGACCGTGGTGTGATTGTCTCCCAACATGCGTTGGGCGGCCGGCAGAAGTTGCGACATGCGTTGATTCGCTTCGTCGCATTCGCCCACTTCGATCAATCGTAGCACTAGTTCTTGATTCAAACGGATGACTTCTGAATTCGGAGTGGCTGGATCATCATCTTGTTGGACGTTTGTTCGTAGCGACGCAATCGAATTTACAATGTCGCGTTTGCTAAAGCTGAGCAGTCCCAATCGAAAACTGATGTTCAGCAGATGCCGCCGAGTATGCTCCAGCAGCGGATCGTCAGATGCCAGATGTTGCCGAGCCAGTTCGTAGACTTCGGCACCTAACGTCCGAGCGTTGAGTGTTTCCCCGATTGCATCGGCGGTCATGGCCAGTCGAAGTTTGGCATCCAGGGTTGCTCGATCCGCGCTGCCTACGGTGTCCGTGAAAATGTTCACCGCCTTTTGATAGGATTCGAACGACGTCTTTTCCAGTCCCAACGCTTGTTGCGAATCGCCAATGGCCACGTACAGTCTCGCCTTCATTTCGTCCGTCATATTGTCCGATTCCAATTCGGTGGCGGCCGTGGATAACAAGTCGGCAACGGTAGCGGCGCGGCCAAAATTGTTCGGATCGGGACTCTCTAAGACGGTGATCAAGTATTCCAATGCGGCCACAGCATTGCGAGTCTTGAGCTGGGCTTCCGTGGCCAATTCCGCATTCTTTTTTGCCAGCTCTTCCGCAGCAACTTGAGCGTCTCGAGCCTGGCTGCGTAGCTGTGCTTGATAGATTGCGGCGGGTGGACTGACCATCGTGATCAGACCCAACAGCGCCACGCTGGCAGCTCGAAAGGGATTTCGTCGGCCCCAACGCGACAACCGACCGGCGAAGCCAATTGGACGCGCCAGAATCGGTTCACCTTGTAAATAACGATCAAGCTCGGCGGACAAGGATTCGGCCGATTCATAGCGTTGCTTAGGGTTCTTTTCAATACACTTCAGGCAAATCGTTTCCAGGTCGGCAGGGATCTGTGGATTGAGTGAGCGAGGTCGAGGTGGTTCGTCGTTCAGAACTTTGTGAATGACCAATTGCGGTGTTCCTCGAAAAGGAACTTCGCCCGTGAGCAATTCGAACAAAATCACGCCCAGCGAATAGACATCGGACCGCGAATCGGCGCGATCTCCTTCGCCCAACGCTTGTTCCGGGCTCATGTACGCCGGCGTGCCCAGTACTTGCCCGTTGGTAGACACGCTGACTTTGCTCAATTCGTGCTTGGCCAATCCGAAGTCCGTGATGTGAGGCGAACCAGCGTGATCCATAATCACGTTGGACGGTTTCAAGTCGCGATGCACTACGCCCAGTTGATGCGCGTGAGCGAGCGCATGACATAACGTTGTCAGCAAATTGGCTACTTGACGAAAATCTAACCGCACCGATTTGGCGTAGTCGGCCAATGTCTGCCCAGCGACATAGTCACTGACAATAAACAATGTGGTGCCATCGTCTCCGGCTTCATGCACACTGACGATGTTGGGATGACGCAATTGCGCGGTAACACGAGCTTCCTTGAGAAACTGCTGACGCTCCGAATCGGTCAGGTCTTCTCGGCGAGGAACCTTGATGGCGACTTCTCGTCCCAAATGCGTATCACGTGCTCGCCAGACAGTGCCAAACGCGCCATGCCCTAACGCTTCGTCAATTTGAAAATGACCAATCGTTGCTCCTTGGTCGATTCGGCTTTTGACTGCCGGTTGCCGCTGTCGAGCTTTCTGAGTGGAACGCGAAAGATCGTAGTCCGTTGCATCCAAGGCTTCCGCAATGTCCGATCGGTGCGGAAACCGCTGTAAGATTTCTTCGTGCGAAATGGGCCGTTTTGCTTGTCGACAAAGTCGATACTCCAGCGTCACAAAGTCCGCCGGTACTTTGCCGGTGATGCCTTCACGAGCCAACAATTCGCGATATTCGTCCAAAGTGGGCCAAGCGTCTTGTTGCTGGTCCGCGGCCATACCGGATAGCGTCACGGATGTCAATTCGACCAAGCGGTTCCAGCGAAATTCCATGTCCAACTTGGCCAATTCGTAACAAGCTTTGGCAAGCGAACCGTTGGGGAATAGGGTCTTGGCTTCGCGAATGAAATCTGGCAATGACGGAGGCTCGTCCGCTTGCCAAGCCAATTCAAATCGATCACAAAGCGAATCAACTCTTAATTGCTGCGCTAGAGAGTCATCCGTTTGGCGTTCTAGCTTTTCCATACCTATCCAAACCTGTCCCAGCTACCCAAACCGTCTGAAGCTGACTGTCACGTTAACGTGGTGAATGTTCATCTATCTTATGTTGACTTGAAGATTAGCGGTTCATGAAAATCAGAATTCCTGCACAAAGCTACGTTCTCTGCAGCCACGCTCCGTGAACTCCATTAATCGTACATGTCACTAACGTTCGCTTTCCCGTCAAAGTACTTGAAAGATTTATTCAGTGTGATATCCGAGTTGCGGAGGAGGGGCACGATAGGGACAATGACGCCTATATCATAATGCGTTCGGACGGAAGCATTGCGAGTTTTCTCACCCATAGATTCAATACAATCACTATGACGCTTGATTCCGATAACCAACCCGAACCTGCTTGGTTTCAGCTTCTTCAAGAAGGCGACGAAGAAGTCGTAGAACAAGTTTGGAACGAATATTTTCCTCGTCTGGTTGGACTAGCCCGTTCGATCATCAAATCCGAAGCCAGCGGCGGCGGCGACGAAGAGGACGTGGCGCTGAGCGCGCTCAAAAGTTTTTGCATTCGCGCCCAAGATGGCCGGTTCCCCGATCTGGCCGACGTAGAAGGACTGTGGAAACTGCTGGTCACCATTACTGTACGCAAAGCCTTTCGCATTAATCGCCGTTCCAAGAAACGAGGCCCCAGCAATTCTCAATCGCTTCACGGTGTGGCCGATCATCGTGTTTCTCATGAAGATGCTGCCATTGCTGTCAATCAATTGCATGCATTGCTGGAATGGCTACCCGACGATCGGACTCGGGAAATCGTGCTGGCACGCATGGAAGGCTGTACACAGCAAGAAGTGGCGGAGCGCGTCGGCTGTTCTATTTCCACGGTCGAACGCAAGCTACGGCTGGTTCGCGAAATCTGGATTCAGCGTTCCACCGACGAATGGGACGAAGATACTGAATCCTCGTGATTGTTGTCGTTCGGTCTTTCGCAACTCGGCACCTTCACTGGCCGGGGTGCATGTCAGGTATTGTGCTCAGGCGGCGGATGTTAGCTGGCTGTGAGCGCGGCGAAGGGGCGATTGGCGGCGATTGGTCGGGGCGGCGAGTGAGTAAACGAGCAAGTTGGTCATCGTCGCATAGATAATGGCCAGCAAGAAACGTGGAAACAACTTTTTCCATGCGGGATGGCGCGAATCTGCCATTGTTTCTCGTCTTGGCAGGACCGGACCAACCAGGCAGCGTTGGTCCGGAAACGCAACTGCAACGCGACTCTATTCCGTCTGCATGTCTTCTGTTCGGAATAGCACTTTGTTGGCCGTCGGGAAAAACTGCTGGGAAAAATTCAAGGCGGGATTCGATTCCACGTCACCCGACAGTCCATCCAAATCTGTAATTAGGTAGATTTTGTACAGCGCCGGCATGCCAGCAAAGTCGGTTTTGGCTTGCGTCGGCCCTACCCAATTTCCGTCATGCGCAAACGTCCAAAAGATACGCAAATGGTGCGAACGTAATGGATCTTCCTTGCGAAACACAGCGGTCAGAAACTCCGGAACGGTTGGCTGATTGTTAACATCCGTTGCCTCGGTCACTTGTTTTGCTTGGTAACGCTGAGGGTCGTCCATCAGTTGGTAACCAGCACCAACGTAACACCAATCCGGAGTGTGAATGGTGACGTGGCGAGCCAACCCGCAAACAACGTAACAATTCACGGTTTGTCCGTCCTGGTTAGTGAAAGTTACGGACCAACATTTTTCGCAGTTGGATGCTTTGAATTCCTCTTCGGCTCGTTCGTCAGGCTCTTGTCGTACGCCTTGCCAATCGCCGTATTGCATCGGTAGTTCGTCTAAACGAGCGGCAAATTGCTTTAGTCGTTCAGTACGAATTCTTCCCCAGCGTTCCGAGTAATTCCCTTCTAGATAGGTCCCTACTCCCAATGCAACCAACACCAGCGCCAGTGGCAAGTATTTCATCTTTGTTTCCTTGTCGTTCGCCAACGAACGTCTTGTGGCCTTCACGAATGTCGCCACGCTGTTGTCAGCGTGGCGACTGATTCTAACTTACTTATTTTTGGATCGGCGTCCGGTTTGCATATCAAACGGGACGCGTGTCGTCCGCGACTGACAACCAGCTTAAACCGCTTGCTCAAGTCGAGGCCCGTTGTTTTTCGCAATCGGGGCCGCTGGGACTTCGCTTTGACGAACGTCCGATTCCACGCCGTTGACAACGCATCCAGCCAAAGTGATACCAACGGATCGGAGCCGTTCGCACGCATCTACTACCTTGGGCAATCGGCTGATATCGCGTCGAACCGCCACCACAGCCGCATCGGCATGTTGTCCCAGCAACATGGCATCAGGGCAAGTCAGTACGGGCCCGGAGTCAACAACGACTGCTTCAAACCGCGAAGTAAATTCTTCAAACAACGTTTCCATCATGGGTGAACTGAGCATTTGGTCCGTATTGATGTCTCGCAAACCGGCGGGCAGGACCCATAGGTTTTCGGCGGGACTGGTTTGCACGGCGTCTTCCAATGCCACTTCGCCTCGCAGCAGTTCGCACAATCCTTGTTCGCCCGAGATTCCCAACACAATGTGTTGCTGCGGATTCTGAATGTCACCGTCAATCAACAGGGTCTTCTTGCCGGATCGAGCCAAACTGACGGCCAACTGACTGGCCACGGTTGTCTTACCTTCTTGTCCCAAGGCACTGGTAACCAACACCACTTCAATTTCCTGATGAGTAGCATTCGAATAGAGCAAGGCGGTTCGCACCGAATCGATGGAACGGGTGAGAGCTTTTTCCGTCATCTTGGTACGTCGGCCACTCAGATTGGGCAGTGAACCGATGACCCGGACGTCCGAATTGGCAATCATATCCTTGGTCGAATTAAGTCGCTTACCCAAGAAGTCCCACAGTGCTGCCAAGACCATGGTGCCAGTTAAAGCGAACACCCAGGCACCGGCAACTTGAACCACTTTCATCAGCCAAGAACCTTCATTAGGAATCACGGCGTGCTGCAGCAGTTCAACGTCATTGTCTCGACCCACTTCCAGTTCCAATGCGCCAATTTCTTGACTCAAACCATTCAGTTCTTCTCGCATGGCAACCAGTTCGGCGGACTTCACTTCCAAATCACCCGTGACTTCACCTCGCTGCTTAATGGCATTCGACAAATTGGCGTGTTCTGCCCGTTTCGCTTGCAATCGTTTCGCCGTATCGTCATATTGTTGGCCAAGCAATTGCAGTTCGTTGTTAAGTCGGCGAGCGTCTCCACCGTTGACCATTTTGAGTCGTTCAATAATCTCCTTCTTCTTTTCGTTCTTGATTTGCTCCATCTGACCTTGAATCTGAGCAATCTGGCCTTGCGCTCCTCCCATGCCTAAGGCACCGGTGGCACCTCGCATCCTGCTCTTCATTTCCAGCAATTGTTGACGCAGGTTAAAGTATTCCGGTACTGCTTGCGTCAAAGCGTCCTCCACTTCAAAATCTTCGGGCTTAAAACGCTTACTTTGTACCAATTCCGTTTGCTTCATTTTATACATGCTGGAGAGTTCTGCCACTTCATTTTCCAATCGCGTGATGTCACGTTTCATGTTGTCTAATAGATTCATCTCCATGTCCAACTGAACCTTGCCCATATCTGTGGCAATCGAGCCCAACGCCTTGGACAATTCGTTCACTTCGGTGTGCTTTTTCTGAATGTTGTTCTTGAGCTCGCGTTCCTTTTCCTGCAACGTTCGCAAGTCGGTAGTCAGCTTGGTTCGATCCTTGTAAACCACCTGTTCCATGTAGGCGTCCGTTACTGCCTGCAACAACTCTTTAACGTCGTCCTTGTCTTCATCCTTGAATGTCACAAATACGATTTCCTGGCCTTCTGGCGAATTCACTCGGATCTTGCTGGCCACCCAACCTTCCGGTTCTTCGCGTTCACTGCCCCAGCTATCGAATCGCACCATGGGAAGCTGAGCGATCCCGGGACGCGACAATGCTGCAGTGATCACAAAGTTACTTTTGATCAATTCCACTTGCGTCTTCTTCTTGATTTCATAATCCATCGGATGCGACGCTCGACCAAACCCCTTAGGGTTGTATAGTCGATCTTTATCTCGACGAACTTGCAGAATCACCTGCGCTTCATACTTTACCGGTACTACAAACCACAAAATAGCGGCCAAAATGGACGCGACCAAAAGGCCCAGACCCAATCCGACCAACCAAGTTCGCCTGAGCGAATGCAGAAAGGACCAGATGTCAAACGCATCCTTCTTTTCCTCATTCATCCACGGCATGGGTGGCGGAGCAACGGGGCGAGCAGCCGTAGCGGTTGGCACGGCAGGCAGCTGGTTGGGTAACGGTGGAGTAATAGGACTGTTCGTGGACATAAGACGAGGGTACTCCAAATTGGCAGGTTGCGGTATTGTCCAGAAAGTACGAGACGAGACGAGTTGATTTAGTGGGCCGATCCTAATCCAATCGGCGACAAGGTTTGATCATTGTCCGAATCGTCAATAATCAAGTTCTCCAGTATTTTCATCTCCAGGAACAACAGTCCCAGAGCGAACGGCATCATCAGTAGGCCGGCAACGTCGTGAAACATGACGCCCAATAGTTCTTCTTCACCACCAAAATTCATCAGTAATGCAGTGATGGTGATTCTCGCGACGTTGGAAAGGATCGCAATGATCAGCGAACTGGGAAAGACAATGGCAATTCGTTCCCAAAGCGGACGGTGATTGCTGATCATGGCAATGGCCACACACAACGCAATAAACAACGTCAACATCTTCAGGCCGCTGCATTGTTCGGCCACGTTCACAGGTGCTAAATCTAGTTCGATTCGATTTCCGTCTCGGTAAGCATCCACGCCAAATGTCTGGAGCAAGTAAACGCTGGCCATGGTGGCCATCGTTTGCATGGGTCGCATGATGTTGTTCACCATATAACCCGGCCAAGGAAACATGAACATTAAAAAAGCTATTGGCGGAGCCGACCAGCGGAACGCTCGGAAACCACCGACCAAAATGAACACACCCAACAGGCAGGTCACGAAAGACAAGCGATCCAACGTAAACAGCACCGAACGACTGGCAAGGACACGAGCGATCGTGCTGGCAATAATGATCCCACCACCGATCATCCGTTCATTGAATTCGGGTTCCACCCAGTCTTGACGACGAAGATACAGCAAACCCAAGCCCAGCAGCGGAATCATGTAGCCATGGCTGTACGTCCCGGACCACGATTCGACCACCGCTAGTAACATGTTCCCGTAACACAACACCACAATCGCCGACAACACTCCGGCAATGATCCAGAACTGCGTTTGGTTTGAATCCGAGTTGGTGGAAAACTGATCCGGTTGATTCACTGTAGATTCCTCTTGAAACACTTTTTCAACGTTGGGCCAAAATGCAGAACTTATGCCAATTGCTGGTTTACGTAAATTAGGCTGGAAAACAACAACTTAAACATAATTGTGACGAATTTTTGCGTCAAACAAAACAAACGCTATTGAAAAAAAACAACGCCAAGTTGCATCGGACCACAGTTACAGCCCCTATGGTTACTACAGCCGAAGCATCGAGATCCAGTCGGGGAGCAACTGTAAAAACTGCTACGACCCGGTTTCTGCCGAAGTTCGCCGAATAAAACAAAGAACTTTTTCTTAATAGCCAACACCGTCCGGACTACCAGAATCATCCGGGCGTAGAAGCACTTGATGGCCGATCGGCAGTTGGTTTGCCGAAAAGCGTGCCTTCGGGGACTCGCGCCAGCCTCGCGCCTTCATCTTAATTTTGTACGGGCGACGACTCCGAGCGTTTGGCAAAGGATTGCAATCGCCCGAAACTTCGGCTACCAAAGTGTCATAATGTTCGTGATTGCGGGTGCGAAAAGCACGTTTTGATCAAAAGGAACCAAATGCTCGGCAGAACCATCTTGACCATCGTTTTGTTGTCTTCCGCGTGGACATGCGAATTCGTCTTGGCGGAAACTTCGTCCGTGACTTCTTGGCCTGCTTTACGAGGCCACGACGCGACCGGCGTGGCGGCCGATCATCCTGACCTGCCGAATCAGTGGTCCGCCGAATCGAACGTGGCGTGGAAGTCCGATGTGGATGGACGAGGTTGGTCGTCGCCAATTGTGTGGCAAGACCAAGTCTTTCTGACAACGGCCATTAACAGCGGCGAAACGGAGGAACCTAAGAAAGGCTTGTACTTTGGCGGCGATCGCAACGAACCTCCTAAGTCAGAACACATCTGGAAGCTAATCTGCCTGGATCTGCAAACAGGCGAACAGCGTTGGCAGCGAATTCTGCATCAAGGAATTCCCGCCACGCCCATGCACATCAAGAATTCCTACGCGTCGGAAACACCGGTCACGGACGGACAGCACATCTTTGCCTACGTGGGAAATGTAGGTCTGTACTGCTATTCCCTGGAAGGAGAATTGGTCTGGAAGAAATCGATGCCGGCAAAACCGATTCGCCATGATTGGGGTACCGCTGCATCGCCGGTATTACATGAAAATCGATTGTATGTGGTCAGCGATACCGAAGAAGATTCAACGCTGACGGCGTACGATACCAAGACGGGCAATCAGATTTGGCAAGTGCCACGAACCGAAGGAAGCAACTGGGCGACGCCCTATGTCTGGCAGAATTCGCTGCGAACAGAAATCGTCACACCTGGTTCGGATAGAATTCGATCATATGACTTGGACGGCAATTTGCTGTACGAACTCGGCGGGGCTTCGTCCATCACCATCGCCACGCCGTACAGTCAATTCGGCTTGTTGTATGTTACCAGCGGCTATGTGCTAGATAAGAAGAAGCCGATTTTCGCGATTCGCCCCGGTGGGTCGGGTGACATTTCCTTGTCAGCCGAAGAAACCTCCAACGCATCCATCGCTTGGTGCCAGCCCAAGGCCGCGCCCTATAATCCTACTACCATCGTTTACGGTGACTATTTGTATTGTCTGTACGACCAAGGTTTTCTGGCCTGCTACAACGCCAAAACTGGTGATGAAGTTTATTCGAAACAGCGGCTGCCTAACGGCCGAGCGTTCACCAGTTCGCCCTGGGCCTATGACGGAAAAATCTTTTGCGTGAACGAAGATGGCGTGACGTTTGTCATTCAAGCTGGTCCCGAATTCCAGTTGCTGCACACCAATGCCTTGGCCGAAGACGACATGTGCATGGCCACTCCGGCCATTGCCGACGGTAAACTCCTGATTCGTTCCGCAGAACGGATTTACTGCCTTACGCAGCAGCCGTAACGTCGAACCACAGCGATCCAGCTGTCGACCATTGATCATCTGACGGTAGTGGATGAGGTGACGAATCCCCTTGAGACTCGTAACTTTGGCCCACTATCTGGACAGGCCGAGTTACCTTGGCTGACTTGCGTCGGCAAAGCGAGGTTGTTGCGGCATGGATTGCAGTTCGACCCCCGGGACAACTCGACCCGCAATTCTAATTTGACCTTCTTCAATTTCGATCACTTCGATGACCACGTCGGAGCGCACGTCGTCCAGATTTGTAGGCAGTTTCACGAGCGCTACTGGCGAATCTTCTTGTTGCGTCCACAGGACGGACAAGTTGGCTTCTTCGGCTCGAGCTGTAATCTGATCGAAGAAGCGTTTCAGTGGGACGGGCAACGCGCCGGCGCGAGCTTTCGCAATGCGAATCGCAAATTCGTTGGTCGTCTCGGTCAGGAACGAATCCAGCTCTAACGAAAAGACCGTACTGAATTTGGGCGACGTATACCGACACGCTACTTTGGCCAAACCGTCTTCGATGGCGACACGAGGTTCGCTGACGCCGGTCGGCAGCAATTGGGGAAACTTCTGTTCCAAATCGGCTGCCAACCACGCGTTGATCTGTTCACTGGTGAAAATGACTTCCCAAGTTTCTTGCGATTGGATTTCGGACTGCAGGTCTAAGACTTCTTGTTCCAATTGGTCCGCTGCCTCGGCCAGCTCGTCTGCCGGCAACTGCTGAGTCAATGCATGTTCGTAGAACTTGGGAACGCGTCGCGATGCCGACCATAAACTCACACCAACTACCGCCAACAACAAACACGTAAACGCGATGCACTTGGCGGCGATAATCAGAGATCGAGTCATACGACAAACTCCTGATGGTTTGTGCGAGCGTCAAGGCGCTGGCCGACGGTGACATTTCTTGAGTTTACCTACAACTAACGCCTAGCAGTTCATCAATATACTCCCGCGTCGCTGTGTTTCTGTGTTCCCTCGCTGGCGTGTTTTAAGGCGGCGTTTCTTCATAGATGCGATTCGTAAGTGAGGGAAAATCGAACGTTTTCTTTGGTTAATCGCTAACGTGTTTTGAAGTTGCGCATTTGCGGTTTCCGGCGGGATTTCCTAGCCCGACGCGTCAGCGAGGGACCAGAGAAACACTCCGATTTCCCTCGCTAACGCGTCGGGCTAGGAAAAAGCGCAACTTCAAAACTCACGCGTCGGGCTAGGAATGAGCGCAACGCCGAAACACGCTCTGTCCTTTCGGACGCTGCTCAACTCAATTCTACGCCGAAAACGAGAATTCGCCCAAGATGAATAGGCCTATTATGCGAGTGCCACGCCGAATCGAGCGGTTTTGCGTTTGAGCCAGACAGTTGGCGATGGCGGCATTCGCCCGAAAAGCTAGGGCACTTCTTCGACCGCCGACGACGGTAACCAAGCCGTTTGTTGATCGGCAACTTCGATGCGAACCCAGTCCTCTCGCCGTTCCAAAATCGCAACTTCCGTGCCGCTGGGTAGCGCTTCTGCAAACCGTGCGGTTGAGGTGAGACTGTCTGCGGAACGAGCGACCGATTCGCGAATCATTACCACGGCTTCCGGACGTGCTGGGGCCCAACGCACGGCCCAGCCAGAAACGAATAGCACCATCCACACTACGGCCGGGACAATGGCCAACATGCGGAGCAGCGGTTGCGACCAGCGAAACGATGCGGCCACCAACAACGCCGTCACCAAAAACATCAGAGCACTGATCAACTGTAACGTTGCGGGCGAAAAACTGTACTGCCAAAACAAGATGGTACGCAACAACTGATTGGATGGCTCGTATTGCAGCCATTTGGGCATTAGGGATCGAACGTAATTCAAGTTCGCTTGGGCTTGTTGATGAGCCGGTTCCAAAGACAACGCGCGTCGATACGCCACCACCGCTTGTCCGAAGTCTTCCGCTTGCAACGCGGCATTTCCCAAGTTGACCCACAAGGACGGCGATCGATTCACTTCTGCCGTCGCTTGTTGAAAGAGCGATTCGGCAATCTGAAACTGTTGCAAGCGAACCGATCGATCTTGCGAATCCATGCCCGCTTGATACGCGTCAACCGCTCGTTGAATTAATTCGTCCGCAGGCACGGGGCTTGCCGCATCGCTGACCGTTCCCAACAACACGACCATCAGCAGCGCGGAAATCCAGCACCAAAACGCGTCTGTGCCGTGGCCAATGGGCCTGCCATGATTTTGTCTGATCATGAGTGCTTCTTCTGAGTTTGATTCACAAAATCGATCACTCGTGCAACCAACTTCGCCTCCAATGGACCGCTGTTGGAGCGCGGGTCGTAGGCAATGTCGTCCAGGCGGCGCATCAATTCGGATAATTCGCTCCGATCCGCTTCCCATACATCGGGTTGCATGCTTCGCAAAACATCGGCCATTTCTTTGGCGGCTGCGGGAGCAGGCCTTGCGGCTGCCGTTTCGATTTGTCGTTTTAGCTGTTTGAATCGTTCTCGGCGCTCGTGCACGTCGCTAGGAACCTGTCGTCGACGCTGATCCAAGATAGTGAACGCTAACGCACCTAGTCCGCCCAGATAACATACGCTGGTGGCAACCAGTGCGAGCATCTGGGAAGAACCATTATTGATCAGACGTGTGGGGTTCAATTCAATGGCAAGGTCCGCGCCTTGGGTTGCACCTTGCGAAGCATTTCGTTCACGCGGAATTTCCGCCGGCTGCTGGTTCCGAGTGGTGTCGATTGGCTGCGACGAAACCACGTCGCTGGACGAAATCACTTGCGCTTCACGTACGGTTAAGGAAGTTGGTTCGGACCGAGTGGTAACGTAGCGTTCTTGTTCCGGATCGAACCAGGAATACGCGATAGGCGGAACTTGGTCGACCGTCGCATCTTCGACTCGAATCGTCACTTCAAACTCTTTTTGATTGCCTGTCACCTTGCCAGGGACGTCGTCCGCAGGGAGCCGAAAGCGATTGGGATCCAGACCATCGTCGGCAGACAACGGCGGCAAGCTCGCTTCATTCAAATTACCATCGCCTTGCAGTGTCACTTTTAGTTTGATGGGATCGCCTTGCCGCACGATCGTGCTGCCTTGAACGTCGACGTCCAATCGAAAGCCCGTCCCAACGGCTCCGGCAAAACTGGCGGGTTGGCCCAGAATGGGCAAGGCTTTGATGCGGATGCTCAGCGGTTTGCCCGACGCCTGCATGGGCGCGGTCTTGGCAGGAATCAGTCCGTCAAAGAAGTCTCGTTTCCAGCCGGTCACTTTTTGGATGTTGGCCGAAACGGGCTGTAGATTGTATTCGCCCGGTTGGTCTGCAATCAGAGTGCGGCGAACCGTGGCCACGACATATTCTTTGCCGCCGATCGTTTCTTTTGTGACAGCATAGGGCAGACGCACTTCGCCATCGGCCGTCATGAACGTCAGGGTTTGTTGGTTTCGCGCGGCAGGTTGATCTTGCCAAGTGAACTGATTGAACAATTCGCCTCGAATCGTCAATTCACTGACCGAACGCACGTCGGCCGCATAGCCCCATTGAACTTCCACCGGAACTCGCTGCCCCACATAGAAAGTTTGGTCCGGAATGTTGACGCGAATCAACATGTCGTCATCTTGGTCCACCTCTTGAAACTGGTAGGTGACCGATTCGGTCTGGATGGTGATACCGCCCTGTTTGACTTCAAACGGACCAACTTCAAATTTGCCAACTCGCGACGCCACCACTTCGTACCGAAAGACAAACGCCACTTCTTTGCTGCGGCGTACTGAACCATTGATAATGGTCACACTGGACGAAACTCTTGGGCTCACGGACCGCAGGCGAACCGTGACGCCGTCCGGAACCTCCGACAACAACTCGCTAGTTGGCTGCGGAGCTTCTTCAAAGTCCTTGGCCGTTAGTTGCAGGATGACGCCTTGGCCTACAAAGTACGGGCCTCGTTCCGTGGCCACTTCTACGTCTTGCGACTGGGCCAATTGCGCGCTGCACAGGATCAGCGTCGCTACCAGCTTTGCCAATACGGTGCCTTGGGTGTCATACCAAAACAATGCGATCATGATTCTGGGTGATGGCAGATACGGTATCACAAAATACGTTCCTTGTATCACTACGTTGAATCGCGGTTCCGGTTCGGTTGCGAATGCGAGCCGTGTGCCGACTGCCAAAACAGAAACGCTTTGTACTGCACGAAATCAGTACAAAGCGTGTGGTTGGTCAAGTGACTTTGCGTCGCGGCCACGGTATCACTGGCGACAGGCCGCATCGCTTCGTCCACGACCTGTGTTTGTTGGCAGGTATCATCCGGCTACGATTTACTTGTAGGCGTAATGGTACGAACCGTGTAACCTAGCGAAGTTCGCCTATCTGGGTGCCACCGTGCAGACGATTCGTCGACCTTGCTGGGAAGGTGGAATTTCTACCTTGCCGATCTCCTGTAGTCCTTCAATGACCTTGGCAATCACGCGGTGACCTTCTTCCACATGCACGATTTCTCGGCCACGAAACACTACGGAAACCTGTACTTTATCTTTGGCTTTCAAGAACGACGCCGCCTGCTTGACCTTAAAGTCAATGTCGTGCTGCCCCGTTTTGGGACGCAAGCGAATTTCCTTTGTCTTGGTATGGTGGGTCTTGCCACCGCCCTGCTTTTTGTTTTGCTGATACTTGAACTTGCCATAGTCCATGATGCGGCACACAGGAGGCTTCTCGTTCGGAGCAACCTCGACTAAGTCCAAGCCTGCATCATTGGCCTGACGTAACGCGTCGTCGGTGGAAATAATGCCTAGCTGTTCGCCGTCATGGGCAACAACACGGATAGGAGAGACTCGGATCTGTTCATTGATCCTCACGTTCTTGCGATCGATTTTAAAACCCTTTCAAAAAGACCGGTTTGACATTTGCGAAACGAAAAACCACCGTTTCTACCCAGTAGGAGTATCCGTTATGAATTACCCCAGCGTCAACTAGTTTATCAGGCCTTTTCCGCGCGAAAAACAGCGTTTTTGCCACCAAAATCCCCCTTCCGTTACCTTTTGCCGCCAAAGGCCGCCGCGCCGGGGCCAAAACAAGCTATCAGCTGGCGGCTGCCGTCCGGCGCGGAAGGGATTTTGCTAGCAACCTTCGATTAATATTCGTTCGCCGCGCCGCGTTCGCCAAGTCCGGCGGAACCGCTGTACGTCTGCCGAACGCGGCGCTCTCGCACCTCTTCGGCAAATTTGGCGATGGCGTCGGCAATCGGCATGGCGCCTAAATCTCCGTCAATACGGTCGCGAACCGAAACGGTACCTTGTTCGGCATCACGAGGCCCGACGATCAACATGTAGGGAATCAATTCCAGCTGGCCATCGCGGATTTTGGCGCCAAGTTTTTCTGCGCGAAAATCCCCTTCGGCCCGAAAGCCTGCTTCTCGCAATTGCTGCAACACCGCGCGACCGTACTGTTCAGACTTTTCGCTGACCGTCAAGACGCGAACTTGTTCGGGCGCCAACCACAACGGAAAGGCGCCGGCAAAGTGTTCAATCAAGACACCAATGAAGCGTTCCATAGAACCCAATGGAGCTCGATGAATCATCACCGGCCGATGCGTCTGATTGTCCGCGCCAATGTACTCCAAACCAAAACGCTTTTCGCTGGGCAGATTGTAATCCAGCTGCACCGTTCCCAATTGCCACTCGCGACCAATGCAATCATTGATCACAAAGTCTGCCTTGGGACCGTAGAACGCCGCTTCACCCGGTTCGGGCGTCGCTTCAATGCCGAGACTTTCGCAGACTTCTACGAGTGCATCTTGCGCTTGTTGCCAAACGTCTTCACCGCCCACGTACTTGTCACTGTTGGGATCTCGGAAACCCAAACGGACTCGATAATGGTCCAGCCCCAGCGACTTCAAGACGAACTGCGTCATTTCAATGCAGCCACGAAATTCGTCGGCAACTTGTTCGTTCGTACAGAAGATATGTGCGTCGTCTTGAGTGAAGCCACGCACACGAGTCATCCCGGAAAGTTCGCCCGATTTTTCATAACGATAGACGGTGCCGAATTCCGCCAGCCGTAACGGGAGTTCGCGATAGCTACGAGGCCGCGACTTATAAATCATGATATGATGAGGACAATTCATCGGCTTTAAGATGTATTTTTCGTCCTCTTCCATGACGATGGGCGTGAACATGCTGTCCGAATAGTACGGATAATGTCCGGAAGTTTCGTACAGTTCTACTCGACCCACATTCGGCGTATAAACCGCTTGATAGCCGCGTTTGGACAATTCGTCTCGGACAAAATTCTCCAGCAGAGTCCGCACCATGGCTCCTTTGGGCAGCCACATCACCAACCCCGAACCAACTAACGGATTGATGGTGAACAAGTCCAATTGTTTGCCCAGCACGCGATGGTCACGTCGTTTGGCTTCTTCGATTCTGGCCAAATGTTCTTCCAGCGATTGTTTGTCAAAGAACGCTGTTCCGTAGACTCGCTGCAATTGCTTTCGATTCGAATCACCTTTCCAATAGGCACCGGCGACCGACAGCAACTTAAAGGCGCCAATCGCTTTGGGGCTAGGCACATGAGGGCCTCGGCAAAGATCCACGAATTCGCCCTGCTGATAGAACGAAACGGTGGGATGCTCCGCCAAACCTTCTTCGATATGTTCCACTTTGAAGTCTTGGCCCAAATCGCGAACCACTTGCAACGCTTCTTCTCGGCTGCGTTCGATCCGTTCGAATGGTTCGTCCTGAGAAATGATCTTTTGCATTTCGGCTTCAATGGCCGGAAAATCTTCATCTGTCAGGGAATGTTCTAGATCAAAATCGTAGTAAAAGCCACCTTCAATCGTGGGGCCAAACGCCAACTGAACTCCGTCAAACAACCGCATGATGGCTCGAGCCATCACGTGAGCACAACTATGCCGGAGAACGCCCAACGCGTCGGCATCTTTCTTGGTCAAGATCTTCAGGTTGACTTCTTGGTTGTCCGCCAAGTTATAGTCTAGGCCAACAACTGTTCCGTCCACTTCACCGGCCAACGCCGCCTTGGCCAGTCCAGGACCAATGTCTGTTGCCACATCCAAGACCTTGACCGAATTTTCAAACGACTTTTCCGAACCATCGGGCAGCTTTACTTTTAACATGATCCAATTCTTCATTGGTTAAAGAATGATGTCGTCGCGAACGCCGATACAAAGGACGATCAAAAAAAGGCCAACGACACCGCTAGCGAGGCGCACGAGTATAAGAAAGACGAGCGATCATCGAAACCGAAGGTTCGTCATTCGCCTTCCCTGGCCGCCTTTGACTGACACTATCGGCATAACAGTCGCCGATCCCCAAGTTCGCTCGCAAAGAACACAAGAAAAAAACTGAAATTTTGCCGCGAATCGACCGATAGCCAAGCAAGTCGCGTCGGACTATAATCTTGGACTTTCACAAAATGGGCGATTGGCTCAGTTGGTTAGAGCGCTTGCTTGACATGCAAGAGGTCACTGGTTCGAATCCAGTATCGCCCACTCTTGGCCTTGCACCGGGTCGCAAACACTAGAAAACAAGGGATTTTCACTGGTTACAAAAGTGGTTACACGGCCAGTTTCGACGCCTTGCGAGTCCTTTCTGGCTACAAAAGTGGTTACATTTTCCGTCGCCGCTTTTTCGAAGTGCTCATCGGTAACTTGCAAGTAGTTTTTCTTCGCGACCGCTTCATCATGGCCAATCCAAGCATCCACAACGTGGCTCGGATAACGCTCTCTTAATTCGGTATCCCTTGTCGCCCGTAAAGCCACAAACAGCTTGTCCCATGGTTCAATGCCCGCCGCTTCAATTGCCGCCAAGACCGGCTTTCGACAATAGGCGGCCGACCTTCCAACAAGCATAGGGAAAACAAGATTTCCACCGCCGGTCGCATCGCGGCATTCTTCAAGTGGCTGAACCAGTTCCGGGAAAATCGGAATCGTTCGTTGGTCATGGCCGGCATGGTGTTCAGGCTTGGGCGACTTAATCACAATCCGATTCGTTTCCACGTCGATATCCCGCCATTCGAGTTGACGAATTTCCGAAGGAATCCGAACGCCTCCCCATCGCGCCATAGCAAACAGTAGTCGCCATTCAGCGTTCGGGAGTTTGTCCATAATCTTCGACGCTTCGTCGGTCGAAATGTGACGCTTCGGTTCGGGTTTTGGCAAACTCGTCGGAAGCTTCTTAGACGCAAACGGATTCTTGGCAATCAATTCCAAGCTCAGAGCATGGTCAAACATTTGCCGAGCGCATCCGCATCGCCGGCGTATCGTAGATTCTGATAGCGGACGTTTGTTTTCCTTCGCCCGCAATACATGCCGGCGTGTCAGGAAATTACGCCACTCGATGGCATGGCCTTCCGTGATTTCTGCCAGGGGCGTATCGGCGGCAAAGTGTTCGAGTAGCAAGCGTCGTGTTTGCTTCCAAGTGACGACCGTTCCCGACTTCACCGTCGGAGCGAATTCGGCAATGAACAAGTCTAGAAACGCCTTCAACGTTGAATTCGGTTTCACTTCGATTTCCAATGGTTCGGCAATTCCCTTTTCAACCAAACGGCCGTATAGCTTTGAATTGACGGACGCAACTTCGACCAACTTGGCCTTCCAAATCGCGGGCAGTTCGACGCCTTGTTGTGCAAGGATTAGATGTTCAACGAGTTCGGTTAATTTCTTCGCTTCCGAATCCGTTCGGGATTTCCCCGCCGGCAACCCAGTCGCGATCATTTGTCTACGACCGTCATGGGAAAATCGAATCGAGTAGTTCCCCGCCCGAACATAGAGTTTCGCCAAGCTTTTTTTAGTTGATGCCATTTCCAGATGTCCTTTTAACGTCCATGGTTTCAAAAAGCGAAGGCGGGCCGGCTTGGACGGTGCCGGCGTTCGGTAGCGAACCTAGCCTTCGGTTCGAATCATAACTCTGCTGCTATTTGCTAGCAAGACCCGTTCGCCGACGAAGATTGCCGATTCTTGCGATGAATCAGAACACGTATTTTTCTTTGAGTGGGGGCTTACTGACAACTGACAGAGCTGACAGAGCTACTCTTTCAAACTGGCTGTCAGCTCTGTCAGTTGTCAGCTGGGGTACGTTCTTAGAAAATCGGGTGGACTTCGAACGGGACGGTACTGCGAGTTTGTCCGGATCCCAACCTACGGTCACATCGCCGAATCCATCCAAAATCTACTAGCACATCGACCCCTCGGTGCGCCGTTTCCTTGTCGCGAATGCCGGCGCGTTGCGGTCGGTAGATGTCGCGCAACGTAAATTCACGCCCCAACGTCCCATCTTTCACCCAGCGCAGAATCTGTTTGGCGTTCTGGATGTCCGGGGACACTTCATCGCCATAAGTCTTCATGGCATGGGAACGCAGATAGCCTGAATACCCAATCGCCAATTCAAGCGATTCTGACGTGACACTCCGAACCCCGTGTTCAATGATTTCGAATATCAGCGCCAAGCTTGGGACCAACGAACGATATTTTCCAAGATGCGATTCGAACGCCGGAGGCAAGTCACCGCTTCGAATTTCGTTCTCTAGGTTAACGCGCCAATCGTTGAAAATGGCTTGAGCTTCGGGAGTGAAACGACAAAAGGAACGTCCGTCATCTTCAATTTCCGTGGCGTCACCAACATTCAGATTCTTCAACCGCTCGAAACAGTTTCGAAGGTTTTGCGTTGCCTTCCGGTCTGGGAGTCTATCTACGTTCCTAAAATCACCGGCCACTTCGGGCCAAACCGTCAATTGAAAACGTTGTACTAGCCCATCGTCTGCGTCACCGTTCGCGGTTAGGTGCTGTCGCAGCCGGCTTGGCTGGATGCCTCCTAGGATCGATAGGCAAACAGCCTCAGCGTGAACCGTTCCGCGTCCAATGCGGTCGGTGGTAAATCCGTTTAGACCGGTCCAAGCTTCGAGATAAAATGCTCGCTCTTCACCTAATTCTTCGCGGCTTAGTCGAGACAACAGGCCAGAGAGTTCGTCACGAAAACTCAAGAGACCGATGGGGTTTTCACCGCAAAGTTCGTGGAGTTTTTCATAGGTCGAGCTGTTTACCTTGAAACGGCGGCATGTTGGTCGCATGGGACCGTTTGTGATTTCGTCGGCGATATTCGCGGCGCGGTCGCTGTCTTCGCCCGCCACAGCCTTGGCCAATTCACGTTTCCGAATTCTCGACATTTCGTCGTGTATCAGGCTTTTGCTTTCGAACGCCTTCATGCGTTCGTCAAAAAGCAATCGCTCTTCCGACTCGAAGCCTTGAAGCAAACTCAGCGGCTCGGCAAGGGCCGGTGATTTCATGCTAGACGGTCGGCCTACTATCATGCCCCACAAGTTCGGGCACACCGTCCAATTGTCGTTCGCCTTCGGTCGGATGAATATTTGCCGACCGATTAAACTTGATGCACAAACAAGCACTGCGACCGTTGGATAGTCGACGGGACATTGAATCCGATCGGCAATGTCTTCGACATAGTCGCGAATAATAGGCGGTAGACGGCCTAGGTCAAGCCTTGCCGCTTGGATTTCACTCGGTAGCGGTTTAGGTCGGGGCCAATCATCCGGAACGTCGCTGCCTTCCGATATTCTTCGTCTAGAACCATCTTCGCGGGATTCGTGATCCATGTACGGTTCCCAAGCCTTAATGACTTCAGCCTCTCGGGCGGCTTCAAGGGCTTTAAGGCCTTCTTCCGTGAAACACAAATCCATCTTCTTGCGAAGCAGTTCCCATTGGGCCTTTCCAACATCGCCCGTAGGGTCATGGTCCATGGCCAAACTGGTACAACGGCCGTGCTTGCAACAGAAACCGATACCGCCCGATTCGAATTCAATGAATTGGCAATCGCTTTCGTTCAGGTCGTGGTCACCTGAATCATAAAGACTAGCAAGTGGGCAACGGTCGGTCATTTGATAGCGACGTTCACCATCGCGTTCAGTGACGTTGAACGGAAATTCGTTCTCTTCAAGAGTACGTTGGATGTCAATGATTTGCCCGGTCGCTGGGGCGTAGTTTTTTTCCCTCTTTGGCTTTGGGGCTGGGGGTGGAGCGGCAACCGATTCCAATTGTTCGCGGGACACAATGACTCGCTCATTGGTTTCGAGAAGCTTGGCCGGCCTGGGGTCATCGGAAAACTTCCGATTCGTTGTGCCGGCCAACCGAACGAGCGTTGATGCGTTGGAAAGCGCCAAGTCAACTTTGGCCTTAAAACCTTCACGTTCAACGATTTCTTTGAGGCCTTGAAGCGTCCGCTTCACCAATTTCGTCGAATCGGCATTGTTTCGCAGATCAATAGCGTATGTAACTTGAAACCCGTTACCCGACTCAACCATACAGCAAGGTTTAGGCCACCCGCGTTCTTGAAGCATGTCCACCACGTACCAAACCGCGCGTTCCAATTCGAACCGTTCGTTGGTCGTGGCGGCATAGTTGGGATTTTTCAAAGGTCGATCGAAATCTAGCGTAAGATTTGTTCGCCTTAGAATATCACGATCATTGACCCCTTCTCTATTCGCAACCTGCTTGAACGAAGGGCGTAGGGCAACGTTCTTTCGCTCAGAATCCAATGGGTTTGCTCGAAGATAAACGGCTTTCGGTTCCTTATGGTCCATGTTTTCTAATTGGTCGATAACGTCGGCTTGCGTTGCATCAATGCCCCGGCAATATTGACGGACCTTGTCTCCGAAAACGGCGATTTCAAAGGCGTCTTCGCCTAACCCGAACGCGCTTATTTGTTCGTTGATTTCGTGCCGATCTATAGTCATCTGGTACTTTCTGAAAATGCCCAGGGTCGTTTTTCACCGTACGATCCCTGGGCATATTTTTTTCATGAGAGGGTTAACTAGTTGGCAAGGGTTGCGTTTCGAAATTCAATTTCTTCAAAATCTGATGGCGGCAGCCCGGGGCGCCATTCAATGACAACCTTGACAAAAGGAAGCTCCCAAAAATGTAGGCTGGCGTAGAATTCGAGTTGACACAATGCGTTTACAAAATAAGTTGCCTGCCATAGCAAACCAGACCGTCCGAAACGCTTCGGCGTCGGGAAAAGGGAGTTGTAGCTCGGATCTTCGAAGTAAGCCATAAACCGGCGAATTTCATCCTTCCGGTCTTCTTGAATTCGCCCGCCAAATACCAGTTGTCGATCAATCAGGCTCAGATCAATCACGGATTTAAAGACCCCGATTCTGAGACCATCACCCTCCGGATTCTCTGGACAGGGATAAAGGGCGATTGGGTAGTTCAACGGTTGAAACGCGCCGTTTGGTCGCCAATTGGGGCACAGGTCCCTTTCACGATCTTCCTCCCAGGGATTTAGGTATCGTTGGCATACATGGTCAACCGGGTAAAACCTTCGCCGCATGACGTTCTCGATTTTCACATCTTCGTTTTTCTGCTTCGACGCCCGTTTCATTTGACACCTCCTCGCTTTGACGGTTGAACCTTTTGACAACCGTTCTGAATCCAATTTTGAACCTCTGCCATACGCCAACGTTTGGACCGTCCCAAACGAACAGGGCGGGGCATCCCACCGGCTTCACTCAGGCGACCGACATGTTTTGCCGAGACCCCAAGCAATTCCGCAACCTGCGAAACATTCATTAGTTGCTGTTGCATTACTTGCCTCCACTGCGTCCGTTGATGAATTCCGTAACCTGTTCATTTGTCACCCTAACCAGTCGGCCGATTCTGACCGACTTCAACTGCCCGGACTGGATCAACGTCCAAACCGTGCGGGGCGACATTCTGAAGCGTTGCGCGACGTCCTTCATCGTTAGTAGTTCTTGCACTTGAACCTCCTGAAAAAGAAAACGATTGTCCGGGTTGCGAGTATTTGCAACCATCTGTCGTTATGTTGTTTTGGCCAATGTCGAGCCATCTCTGAAAACTTAATGTTATCGATAACAATTTATTTCCGCCGTCTACTTGTTGCCGGCTATGAACGTAGTCAGGACAAGATACCCGAGAGTCCCGTTTGGGAACGTTTGTTCACATACCCCGAATTCAAAACGGTGGTGGATGATGATCGTCATGAGTCACCGGACAAAGCAGGCATGCCGTAAAAACGACCATCAGACGACAACTGACAGAGCTGACGATGTTCCAACGTGAAAGGCCCCGTGTCAGCTCTGTCAGTTGTCAGTTGGGCTGAGCAAGCAAGATTACGCCCAATTCGCGCCGTTCCACCTGGGGGGGGAAGGATATGGAGAAGGGTTTCCAAGGACCCAAAGAATTGGTGCGAAGGACACCCCGTTCGGCCTGCGGTCCCAACCAGGAACGACGTCTTGGGGACAACTGGCGAACGCGTTCGATCGACGATGGCCGGCAACGCAGATTGACGCCAACTATTGGACAACCGAAGCCCACAAGGCGTTCTTGGCGGCCCGGCACGACGTAGGGTCTTGGTCGCTATGGACCGGCAAGAACTTCACGTTCCACCAAATGTTTGTGGACCATTGCAACGCCGAGTACCCGGAACGCGTCTATGTGGAAAAGACGGACCGGACCGTGGACGAATGGCGTAAGCGGCCCGGTGGACCTGACAACCACCTTGGCGACTGTTTGGTAATGTGCCTTGTCGCCCAAGCGATGCTTGGCCTAGGACTTCGGCCGGTCAAGGTCGACCGGGAACCACGGCGCCGGCGGAAGCGAATCAAGCCGAGCTATGCGGGATGACACAATTCTTAAATCGGGCGGGTTTGGCTTCTTCGGATCGTCCACCTTATTAGACGTAAAGCTCTAACAGTATTTTTAGGGTTTGACTTTTTGCCAGTTGCTGGGGATAATTCAGGCCGTTGTCGCGGATAACAATTACCGTGCCGTCGCGATAAGTCTGCTCTGCAAGCGTAATAATAAAGTTATGTCGCTTATCGAATGGACGCCATGCATGAAGCTACTCTTTGCGTCAGGTGGAAATGAATCGGAAAAATGAAACTGACCTTTGTGAGGCCCCACGCGTCTATCAACTCGTTAAATGAGATTGACCTGCCTAAATTTACGCTGCTTACGGGCATCAACGGATCCGGAAAAACTCACCTTTTGCAATGCATCTTGGGCGGACACGTAACTACGAACGTCGCAACTGCGAATAAGACGGAGGTTCGCTACTTTGACTGGTCGTCGATGATTCCAAATGCATCCGCGCAAGAGGATGTGAACACAACATTGGCTCAGCGTTCTGGATTCTTGAACACGTTTCGCGCACACTTGCCCAAATTTGAGCAAACTGTAATGCAAACGGCGCAGCAAAACGGCCTTCCAGCGAATGCACTCACCTCACCGCGTCAAATAGCACGTTTGACTGTTGCCGATTTGCAGACTCTGTTGGGTGACCGTCATAGAGCTGAACAAGCATACGCTGAGATACGACAGGCGATGCAAAATGCATCAGCCTGCGCAATTCGTAAAATCGGAAACAATTCACAAACGTTCCAGTTCTTTCAAGACTTGGAAGCGTTTGTGGGGCTACCCGTAGGAGCAGCGACTGACGAGGAAATTGACTCACTCCCATTAACACTTGGCACTGTCGATGTTTTCAAACAGTCGTTTGCCAACTTGTTTCTCTCGTAGTGACATGCGTATCAAAAGAATTCCGTAAAACGTGATGCCTTTAACGACGGGCATTCAACTACACCTCCTCTTTCAAAAGATGAATTTGAAAAGAAGCACGGAGAACCTCCCTGGAAATTCGTGAACGATACTCTAGCTTTAGCGAACCTTGACTTTACCATCGACAGTCCACTGATGCATGGTTCAGGCCCCTATTTGCCGACACTTACAAAGAAGGGCAGCAATGCTGAAATTCGCTTTGAACACCTGTCATCAGGCGAGAAAGTGCTGATGGCACTAACATTTTGCATCTATTACACGCAAGATCGACGACAGGCAATCTCTTATCCTAAGTTGCTGCTGTTTGACGAGATTGATGCTCCTCTTCACCCTTCAAAAACAAAGCTCTTGATCAATACGATCACCGATACGTTGGTGGCAAAGCACGGCATTCACGTG
>JAGQOZ010000069.1 GCA_020426955.1 Planctomycetales bacterium | reverse complement strand
GACGTCGAATGCTGCCGGAATTTGGGGTACCATTGTGGCGTTGGCTGATGGCAGCTGACATTCGCTTCGCTTTGTCCCCAAGGAATTTTCGGTGCTCAAAAGCAAGACTCTGCAAACCAAACTGGCATCCGCTCATCCTGTTGTTCTAGCCGTGATCGCCGGTGCCGCCGCCTTCTTCACTTATTCTTGCATGTACGCGTTTCGGAAGCCTTTTACGGCAACTTCGTATGACGGAATGCCCGATTTTCTGGGGCTCGACTACAAATCGGCACTCGTGATTTCGCAGGTCATCGGCTACGCCATTTCCAAGTTCCTGGGCATCAAAATTGTGTCCGAAGCCAAGAATGACCGCCGAGCGGTTTCGATTCTGATTCTGATCCTGATTGCCGAATTGGCATTGCTAGGCTTCGCCCTGACCAAGCCGCCGATTCAGCCGTTTTTCATGTTCTTGAACGGCCTACCGATCGGCATGGTATGGGGTCTGGTCTTTTCTTACTTGGAAGGTCGTCGCTTTACCGAAGTCATGGGCCTGATCTTGTGTGCCAGCTTTATTTTTGCATCCGCATCTGTCAAAGACGTTGGCAAATATCTGATGAACGAGGGCATCGTCGAGATGTGGATGCCGGCGGTTACAGGTTTGTGCTTTGCAATTCCGCTGTTGTTATCCGTGTGGTTATTGGACCACGTGCCACCTCCGGATGATTGGGACAAGGCGGAGCGAACCGAACGAAAACCAATGAACGCGGTGGAACGTATGCAAGTCTTCCGACGCTTTGCGTTTGGCTTGATCATGCTGGTGGCGGTCTACACGATGCTAACGGCCTACCGAGATTTTCGTGACAACTTTATGGAAGACATCTTGGTGGACATGCGCGGTGAAAGCCATGATGTCCGCTTTTCGAAGATTGAGACGCCGGTGTCCGTTGTTGTCTTGTTTTCGCTGATGGCCATGGTCCTGGTGAAAGACAGCATGAAAGCGTTTGTGCTAAATCACGTGGTGCTTGCCGCTGGAATGGCTTCGGCAGGGATCGCCACTTGGCTATTTCAAGCTGGTTTGATTTCCGATGTCGTCTGGCTGGGCATTACAGGGTTCGGCACGTACGTGGCGTATATCCCGGTGAACTGCATGTTATTCGACCGCATGATCGCCGCCTTTCGCCAAGTCAGTAACGTGGGCTTCTTTATCTATGTAGCCGATTCCATCGGCTACCTGGGCAGCGTTGCGGTGCTGATCTACAAAGACTTTTTTGTGGCAGATCTCAGCTGGGTCGAATTCTTCATCAGCATTAGCTGGGCATTGTCTATTCTGGGCGTCATCGGTGTGGCCTTGTCCTTGGCGTATTTCCTGCGGCTGTATCGAAGCGAATCCAAACTTTGACGTTGCCGGCCGTAATGGCTCGGTGTTAGTTGCGTGGTAGTAATCGCTCTCGTGGAAAGTTCGACTCAGCGTTTCGAAAAGGCGCCGTTTGTTGGTCCGATCGCATTTTGTTGGTGTTTCCGTGAATATTCGTGGAACGGTGTCACAGCAAGAAGGCTTGCGTGTACGGAAAGTATCGGACGTCAAACGTTAAGCACAGCCATTTCGGAGCGAGCCATGTCAATCGTATCGATCATTGAACTCGTGTTTCGTACTTCGTTGTTAATCTGTGCCTGTCTGCTTGTTGGTTGTGGTTCTCGATACGACGTGGTTGAATACCGTTACGATTCATCGAAATCGGAACTGGAGAACCTGCAAGGTGAATGGGTCTGCGTTCAAGTAACAAGAAGCGGCAACGTCAAAACGGACTGCGGCAAACGGTGTTTGCAGTTTCAAAATGACACCGTCATCATGAGGCGAAACGCACACAGCAAGTCTGGTGTGGTCACCAGTTTTCGATTGGACTCAGACGGCTTGGGCAAATCGCTGATCTGCAACTTCGCTCTTCATGGTTCTCAGTTCCAAAACGTCGCCATCGACCTGTACCGTTTTCACGACGGAGCATTGGAGATATGTTCGACAAGTCGACTGAACGACAGGCCGAAGCAGTTTTCGAGTACGATCGAGAATGGGTACCGCATCGAACGTTTCTTGCGTGTTCGTCGTTAACGCTGAATCAAACAGCGTTTTGCCGACAATGAATCTCCGCAACAAGGAAAGCAAAAAAAGGAGCTCTCCTGGGAGAGCTCCTTTCGCAACTTCAGGCCGATATCAGCCGCTTGGGAGTTACTTGCCGACGGTCCTCACCGCGATTCTGGTCGGTTTGACTTTTTCGCTCTTGGGTAGCGAGACGTGTAGGACGCCATCCGTGTAGTTCGCTTCGATATGGCTTTCGTCCACAATCGCGGGCAACGCGATCACTCGACGGAATTCGCCGTACGAACGTTCTACTCGGTGATAAGTCTTACCTTCTTCTTTCTTTTCCGATTCGCGTTTGCCAGAAATCGTCAGTTGTCCGTCATGCATTTCTACCGAAACATTCTTGGGATCCATGCCTGGAAGATCAGCCGTGATTTCATATTTCTGAGCGTCTTCGGCAATGTTGACTCGAGGCACAAATTGCGTCGAATCTTTACCGCCGTCTTCGCCAAAAAACTGACCTAGTAAACCGTCCATTTCCTTGTAGAAATCTTCCCATGGACGAACCGAGTTATCTCGCCAAGGTCGTAATGCGCGTACCATTTTGTCATCTCCTTTGCGTCCAGCGACGCGATTCTTCTGTTGAAAAACCATTCATTTACCTAATGACAATCAGTTGTCACAGCGCTCTTGCTGGCCAGCAGATTCGGCTGTTCTGTCGATTTGGCAGCTCCGGCTGCCGTTCACTAACTTAGAAACGCAAGAACCGTGCCAATCAATTGACGGCCCACGGCGTTGACATAAACTGTTGATCACCAATGTCTTCCGCCAAGCATGACATTCGAACCGACACGGGTTTGCTGCTGGTTCACATGTGCGACCAGCACAATGCGTGATACGTTGGCACAGGTCGACTGTGCCGATTGTGTGAATTGCAAGACGAAAAGCGCTGGCGCATCTGTAATTCTTTCGCACGCGTTAAGCTAGGCCCACGCATTTTGCCGAATGGCCCAATACATGAATAACGGACGGGATAACGCCGCATTATCAGCAATCAGGGTTAGATTCGTGATAAACAATCCACTGTGTATCTTCCGCGTTCGGCTGTTATGGCAATGTTTCGCTGCGGTTTTGTTGCTGAGTTGGCCGCAAGTGGTTTGGAGTGGCGAACCGTTTGTCATTCGGCAGTTCGGTGATGTGGAACGACTGGTCAGTCATCACTTTGGCCAACTGGAAGGATACGAACCTGGCGATATCATTTCGCAAGGTCAGACCGATCCGCTGTTTAAGATGATGGCAACCTCCGGCTGGGTGATTTCCGACTTGGACGAATTGAATTCGCTGATACTCAAAGATGGCGACTTTTTAATTAGGGAGCTCAACACGCCCAAGGGCCGGGCGTTTCGCAAGAAGATTGGCGACAGTCCACGGAGCCTGACGCTGCTGGACCGTATGTCTGAAATGAGCAATGGTCGTGCGTCTGTCCATGACATGATTTACAAACTTCCCGATGGTCACAAAATTGTTGACACCATGATGAATTCCAAACGAGGCGAACGGTTGCTCAATCGATTGTCCAAATCCAATTCGGGTGGCAACGTGCAGAAGCCGACTAATAAACTCTACACGGTCGAATTACTCAAAAAGCGGTTGGGACAGAGTTTTCAACGCGACATGCAAACTCGACAAGTTGTTCATCCTGCGCGTTCAACGAAGAACGGGAACTCCGGCCGGTAGCCAGCGAATTGCTTGAAACGAAGGTGGCCGTTCGAGGCATGTCATGAAACGCGGTAAAGTTTGGATCGCGGCGCTGGTGCTTTTCGTTCTTTTCTTGGTAGCCTGCGGTACTGCCGCGATTACTCGGCAAACCGTCATTCGTCATGCCACGGACGACGTCGGCCACGTCCTTGGCTTTGCCGTATTGGCCGTGCTGGTAGCCGAGTTCGCGCGAAACAGCAAACTTGTCCAATCTGCCAGCGATGCGTCTTTCAAGCACCGTCATTTACCTTGGTTGTTAGGATTAGGCGTCGTGGCGATGGTGGGCGGAGGTATTGAATTTTTGCAGCAATTCGCCGTCAATCGTTCCGCACGATGGTCTGACTTTGCACGCGATTGCCAAGGTGCCGCGATGGGCCTGTTGCTGTGGGGTGCTGTTCGCAACCGTTCCCGTCGGTGGCTTGGTTGGAAGCGAATTCTACTGGTCAGCCTGGCGCTGGTTTTGCTGGCAGCAGCCATCAAGCCTTGGTTACAAGTCTGCTACGCGTACTATCGACGAACGCAAATTGTGCCAGTTGTGTTTCAAGCAGAGAACGCGTTGATGTCCGCCTTTGTAGTTTCGCGAGCTACGTACTGGACGCCTGCGCCACCACCGCCCTATTGGCCTCGGAAGACAGAACAGTTGTTTCGTCTGGAATTGCTACCGGACGCGGAATATTCGGGAATTGGGATTCACGAACCCATTCCCGATTGGTCTGCGTATCAGTCGTTTTGTTTTGAAATCTGGCTGGAGGGAGATTCGCCGATCGAACTAGTGATTCGAATTCACGACGACTTGCACGATGACGAATGGGAAGATCGTTTCAATCGCAAGTTAATCATTCAGCCGGGATATCAAATTGTACGAATATCATTGGACGATATCGCATCGGGTCCGCAGCAGCGACGGCTCGATATGACTCGCGTGTTTGGTATTGGGCTGTACGCGGACCACCCAACGAAAGCGAATTTGGTTTGGCTAGATCGAATGTGGTTGGAATAGACGACTGAATTAAGCCCACGTCGGCTGCCGCTGATCCACAACCACCATGCCATGGCTTTCACATTGCCGAAGGACCTTCTCGTCGGCGCGCGGCAGAAACTGCAGACGAAACGGACGTTGCAGTGATGGCCGCAAGCCGGTAGTAAAACTGACGGCGGTCCGTTGATCCGGGGCGATCGATTCGAACAATTCGTACAGAACGGCCATGCTTGGTTGTGTGCTCAACACGGCGACTCGCTGATCACGCTGCAGGCAATTCTGTAGTCGTTCGACAAAGGCCGCGTCCTGTCGGTCCAGATAGTATCTCGCACCTAGGTTTTCGGTGAAGTCGATGGGAATGTCATTTAATGGTGCTTGAGGATCGGTCGGTAGACGCAATAATCCTAACGTGATTGCCACGTCCAAGATAGCAGCGGGGTTGTTGTTCCACTGTTGAAAGTCACCTCGTTTGATGACCAGCCAGCGAGTGACAATTTGCAGGCTACCTCGGTTGCTGTATTCCGGACCGCCATACAACGTTTTGGAGATGGCCACGTGCAAGTCGTCTACTTCGTGGTAGTTCACGCAGCGGAAGTCCGGCGAATCATCCAAGAGTGAATCGTGAGATGGTCCCCACGTGGTTAACACGCGAGCAGTCGAGTTGCTGACGCTTGGTGATCGCGACACCAAGTGATAGCCTCGTTGTCGACCGCTTCGAACCGAAGTGAAAATCGCTTGAGCTACTTGCATTTCGCAAACCTTAGCGCAGCGAATCGAGATGGGTTGCCACCGTAACGATTCGCGATTCGAAATGATGGAATCCAGACTATCGTTTAATGATCCATTCGAACGGTTCGACAATCCCCAGTGGTTCGATGTGCATAGGAATTTGTTCAGTGCGGCCATGCGCGTCCACTAACGAGACGGACGCTCCGACCGCGCTAACGGCAAAGAACTGGTAGTCATTAAAGTGTCGGTTCAAATATTGATCGACACCCGGTAGATTGTGCCGAGCGAATTCAGCCGGATCTTGCATGGCTTCTGGACACGCATCAGACTTGGTCAATACGATGGCCACCGGCAAGTCTGTTTTGCGTTTGGCGGCGTTCTTGCCGGTAGGTTTGCGAACACTTTCCAGATAGCTAAGTAGTTTTAGAGCGAAGAAGTCTTCGTCGCGTCCCAAATCACGCACGCGAATCGAATCCACCAACACCAAGACCGCCTGGGATCGGCGAATAATATGTCCGACGGCCGGATATTGGCCTGGATTTTCCAGTTCTTCCGAAATCGCTTCGCCGGCAAAATCAGGCGTAATGATATCAAAGAAGTTGTCCTTCTTCTTGCGATAGTTGACTTCGCAGTGAATCCATTTCCAGGTGTCGGATTCCGTTGCTGTCTTTTCCGGAAATCGTCGGCGTTCCAGCGCATTCATGGTTTGCTGTTGGACGGAAACGGAAAACGAATTGTTCGGTAAGCCTTGCAATCCCTTCGTCCCTTTTGTCAGCATGTCAAGCAGCATGCCCAAGTAGACGGTCTTGCCGGCGCCGCTGGCGCCCAGCACGCACAGAAACTTTGGCTTGCCATCGCGTTCCGCAACCACTCGAGAAATACTGGTGGGTGCCTGACAGTGATTGCAGTGTCCTGTGTGGTCAAAATAGACTTGTCCACAGCATACGCATTCGAACTTAGTCCCTTCGTTCAGAAAGCGAGTGGAGGTCATGACTTGGTCTGACATGCGTTATTCTCCTTGATCACAAAATGCGTATGAATCGTTGGGTTGACAAAGATCGGAGGCGGTCAAGCAAAGGCGGAATCCTAGGTTTGGATGTCGAGCGGCGATGGCTTGTGCCGAGCGAAATCGACAGGTGGCCTGGCTAGTGAAATAGGTGTCATACGCGCCGCCGCGAATTTCCGCCATCGGCCCATCCGTGACGATTCGCAATCCTTTAGACATCTGCGCTTCGAACAACGTGTCGGTCCACTCCCAAACATTGCCCACCATCTGGTGGATCCCGTTGGCCGTAGCGCCGTCGGCGTACTGATCTACCGGGACGGTGTCTTCGCGTTTCGCTTCCCAAGTGTTGGCAAAATTCGCGTTAAACGAATCACCCCACGGATATCGATGTCGACCAGAACCGCTGTCGGCCCAGGTTGCGGCATGTTGCCATTCGGCACAATTGACCAGACGCTTGCCGCACCATCGAGCAAACGCGTAGGCTTCATACCAAGAGACGCCCACAACGGGATGATGGCCACGGCCCTGAGGCGTTCTGCCGTTTGCCCAGAACGCTGGCCCCGGACAGCCCGTGGTGTCAACAAAATTGAGGACCATTGGCAACACTGATTCGGGCCACAGATCAAAGTTCTCGTAACCGCCGTCGTCAACAAAGACCTGGAACTGGTCGTTGGTCACCGCAAAGCGATCAACATAAAAGGCATCGACGTGCACCAGTTGCGAGTTCTCTCGGGAATCAAGCTGATCTAAATCGTCGGGCGAAAGTGAAGCCAAACCCACGCTGCCTTCCGCGACAATCACCATTTCCTTTTCCACTTGAGACCAAGCTTTGGTGATTTCGTAATCTGAAGCATCGGGATCGGTCAGATGCCGAGCATAGCAAACGGAGGCAACTGTTCGTGGTTCCGAATCACGTCGCTTGCCACGCGGCTCGGCTGGGGAATTGCCCTTGCGCTTGAGTTTGGATAGGAATGACACGATCTACGCTCCCATGAATGAGAATTCGGTACTGGAACACTCCCTGACCGATTTGCTTATTTTCGTTGTTTATGTTTTGCGATGTCTCGTTGCATCTGCTGAAATTGTTCACTCTTGCCAGTACGAGCTGCCTGGTTGGTCTTGCTCTGGTTGTTGGAAGAAACACCTAACACGCTGGACAGCGACGCGTTGCCAATTGCCGCGGGTTGCGTGCCACCAACGCTGCCCGTCGTCTCTTGGATGGCCTTTTGAGCCAACAGTTTGCGGTGTTCGTCTTCCAGCTCTGCCCAGGCTTCTTGTAAGCGTAGGCTGTCTTGACGCAAACGCTCCATTTCCTGGTCTCGAGCTTGCTGCCATTCGCTTTGATCTACTTCCGAATGGTCTGTTGATTCCGATTCGGACAATTGCGATGATTCGGCCCATTTCTCTAGGTCGGAGAGCTTCTGTTGAAAATAACCTTCCATTTCATGCGCCAATCCAGCCAAGGACTGAGTTTTTTCCAGCAGAGCTTTACGAGTTTCATCGTCCAGTTCCTGCGGCTCTGTCATGTTGTTTTCCTTTGCTACCGGTGATCGATTCGAACCACGTGGGCTAACCGTCCAGTCGTTTCCACAGGTCCGAAAGTCGAGTCGCCAAGGATCGTTGGTCTTTCACGGGTTCGCGGGAAGCGTCAAGGTCTTTGAGGTGATCACGAAATGCGCGAATTTTCATGTCGGCGTCGGTCAAGTCCGGACGTTCTCGCAATTGAACTTCCAGTTCGCCGATGCGCCGCACGAGTTCGGCCTTTTGCCGAGAAAACGCGGCTCGCTCTTGTGCCATCTTCACCTGTTCTTCTCGAATGGCGTGTTCCACAATCTGCGTCTGACGTTCAATCGTCGATTGGATCTCGACCGACTCCAGCTTGTTTAGCAGGTTGTCACGTTCTTTTTGTGTGTTGGCCAAAACGTCTTGCACTTTGGATAGCCGTTTTCGCAGATCCAATATCGTCCGTTCGTGAGAATCGAGTGCCTTCTGGGAAACGGTTTCCGCCAACCGCTGTTCTGCTTCTTGATGCTCTGTCTGGACCTGTGCCAACCTTTTTTGCACACTTTCCATTTCCGCTTGCCACTCCGCTTGGCGTTCACCAATCCGCTGCTCAATTTCGCCAACCCAGACTTCGATTTGCGTTCGTTCTTCCTGTTCTGCTCGAGCTGCTTCTTCGGTGAGTTGCAGAAGATCTTCCAGTTCTCGTTGGCGTTGGTCGCTAACGGCCAATTCGTTGAGCAGTTCGTCGACGCGCTGAGTGAGGCATTGTGCTTCGCCATCGGTGATTGCGTCCGATTCCGCTAAATCGAACAACGTATCCGATCCGCAGCTTTCGATTTCAATAAGCCTAGCGTCACGTTCTGCCAATTCGCTTTGCAGCGTTTCGATTTCGGCGCGAAGAAGATCCAGCGTCTCTTCGGCAATCGTTCCCGTGGCAAATGCCTCTCCGGCGTTCGTATATGACCGATGTGTCACGTCCGAATCTACGTTGCGTAACGCGAACGACGATTCTGCTGTTTGTGTGCGGTCAAATGTGTTACGGCTCGAAGCATCTGGCTGCATTGGTGGTGGAGCATCCCATTCGGAAGCATTGTCCGCAGTGTCTTCATCCACATCGTCTTCGGGCACCGTTTCAACGCGAAATGTGATTCGGAAGTGGCCAACCGTGAGTGTAGAGGTGAACCCGAAGCGACATTCTTGTTCGATGACATTGTCGTCCACTAGGGTCGGGCTATCGGCTTGCCACGCTTCTACGACCAAGCCATCTTCTTCGACTCGCAAAAAACAATGCATCGACGAAATAGAGGCGTCATCCAATTTCCAGCCGCAACTGGCAGACGATCCGATCAGCACGCTATCGCCAACGGCCAGTTGACGCTGGTCATACAATTGGCCTCGGCATTGGGCTTCGGCCACAATCTGTCGGTTTTGTAAGGCGGTCATGGGAGGCTCCAGGAAGCACTGCGGCAACTAGACTTGGACGGCTTGATCTTCCAGTACGGCAATCAGGCCTTGCTGCTCGAACGGTCGCACGATGGTTTGATGTAGGAACGGAAGTTCGGCGGCAGTGTTGCCTTCCTCGGTCACGCCAATCCAGCGGATGGACGAATCCGCCACAGCCGCATGTGCTTCGGTCAGAACTTGGCCCGCGTCTTCCGCGTCTAGCGCACCGACGACGGCAAACGGACTTTCTCGCTTCAGTGATAACAACAAAGACAATCGGTCGCGAACTACCCGGAAGTGATATCGCTTGGTTTCTTGAAACGCCGCACGCAGGCGCTGCGACAACGCGGCGTCGGGTTCGAACATCACAACCATGCGTCGGTCAGATGGTTCCTTGACTTCCACCAAATCAGCCAGTTCGAAGCCATGTAGGGCTGCCGCGGCTTCGTCTTCAGCCAGTGAGTTTGCCGAGGCAATTTGATCTAGCGTTTGTGGCTGAGACAACGCAGAAAATAATTTTTGATGTGCCGCCGAAAGGCCGGCGCGATCCAAGTTCTGTCCACGGATCGCTCGTTTGACATACTGTGCGCCCGCGATGGGTTGCAACGAGCCTTTTTGCACCAAGCAGGCTTCTACCAATAACGCTACCAAGCTGATGTCCAGCGGCAGATCCTGATACAGTTTGGGTGGAACAGCGTTGGCTTCGAACTGAAATTCGGTTGCTGTGCGAGTAAAACACCAGTAGACCAACATGGCGGCTTGATAACGCAGAAGTTTCTTCAGTAGTCGCGAATCGACCAAGCGATTGTTCAACAGTTGCACGAGTCCACCGAGTTCCGAGCTGTTTTGGCTGGACAAGGTTAGATTCAAGACGGGCGCCAACGTTTGCAGCGAATCAGGCAGTGGCCCCGTTACAAACTCCGTGGGTACAGAATTCGCGGTGACCGCCTGGATGCGACCGTTGTTGATGAAGATGCGCATACGCCACGATTTGGCCGTGAATTCAATAGCGCCGGACTTGTGGCCATTGTTCAAGAAGTCCACCACTTCGCGCGCCGTCAATAGATTTAGCTTGCCGGAAAGTTCCGCCTCGCCCACGGCGTTGATCACTTCCGGAACGGCTTGCCCATGTTCTTGAGAATCCACCACCATCGCGCCTGTTTCCAACGCGTGGCTGACGGTGGACAGCAACAGTTCTTCTGTGTACGGTTTGGGCAGCATGTCAATCACGTTGGGGCAATCTGCATATTCCACATATGCTTGCTTACGCAAGGTGGAACTGGCGACCACGGGAATGCTGCGCAACACAGGATCGTCCAGCAGTTTCTGACAGACATCTCGTCCTGTAGTTCCCGGAAGTTGATGGTCCAGCAAGATCAACCGAGGCTGATGTTGTTGGGCTAGGCTCAATCCTTCCTCGGCGGTGGGGCCACTGATGACGTTATAGCCGGCGTTTCCCAAACACCTTTCGGCCAAACGCCGAATCGTAGCACTGTCATCGATAATGAGTATAGTTGCACTGGCGGTCATGGCGACTTTCCTAGCTTCATTCGATTAAACGGTTACGCTTAGTTGCGCCTGAATGGCGGTCATAATGGATTCTTCCCGAACGGGCTTCACAATGTAGCCTTCAGCCTTGAGTACTTCGGCAGTTCTTTGGCTCTCCTTGTCGCCTCGGCTGGTAACAAACACAACGGGAATGTGCGAATCTGTTTCCAGCAATCGCAATTGCCGTAGAAATTCGAAGCCGTTCATGTGCGGCATTTCAACGTCCGAAAAGATCATGTCGTAGTGTTCCGATTTCACTCGATCCAGCGCTTCCTTGCCGTCGGCGGCCAGATCGGTTTCGAGCCCGTTTCGCTTCAAAATATTTTCGATGGCTCGTCGCGTTGTGAACGAATCATCCACAACCAACACACGCGGCTTGGATTCGACGGTGCCGCTGTCGGTGGACGTTGCTTCTGGCACGATCGTTTCGTTTCGTTCGGTAATGGTTTCCATCAATCCGTTGGGGTCCAGCAAGACCATGATGTTGCCGGACCCAGCCAAGGTGACGCCGGAAAAGAGTCGCTGACCTGTTAGGAAATAGGGAAGGGGACGAGTCACCACTTCTTCCGGCCCGATGATTTCATCAACGTACAGCCGAACATGGCAAGTGGATGATTGCTGAGCGCCGTAGACAGGTTGTCGCAGACGATTATCTCGACTGACTTGCACCAAGATGGAAGGACGATCGCCGGTCGATTCTTCGGCGCGAAGCCCCAGCAGTCCTCGCATGTCACAGCTGCTCAGGCATTCGGCAGGATCGTCGCTTTCCCAGCCGGAAGCGGCACCATCGTCGATACCCGTTCCGCGAATAAACTGAGTGGCAATGGCAAACTGCTGCTGTCCTACTCGGAATACCATGGCGTGTTCAATGACTGACTGTCGCGGAATTTGAATTCGAACTACAGTGCCTTGCCCGGGCGCTGACGTGACGTCAACCCAGCCTTGGAGTCGCTCCAGCGTGGCTGCCACAACGTCCATGCCGACACCCCGTCCGGAGAGTTCATTGACGCTGCTTCGAGTCGAAAAGCCCGGATGGAAGATCAAGCGAGAAAGTTCTTCGTGCGTCGCTGGCCGATTGCTCGGCAACAAGCCTCGCTCTTGTCCTCGCCGCCGCAGCGCGTCATAGTCCAAGCCTCGTCCGTCGTCGCGAATTTCCAATACAAACAAATTCGAGCTGGCGGACGCAGATAACGTCAACGTTCCCGTGGGCGATTTGCCTACCGATTCTCGGTCTTTGGGCAATTCGATCCCGTGGCTTACCGCGTTGCGAACAATATGCAGAAGCGGGTCAAATAACTGTTCTTGGACCGAGCGTTCCAGTCCCAAATGTTGGCCTCGGACCTCCATTCTGACTTGCTTTCGCTCTACGCGCGCCGCCTCACGCAGCGTCCGTTGCACGCGTTGAAACAGCCCGTTGATGGGCATGCGGCGTAGTTCCATTAATTCCTGGCGGAACTGGCCAATGAAACGAGACAACGCCGCGTTTTCTTCAGCGACAGGTTCGTACAATTCGCGGAGGTTTTGACCGAGTTCCAACAAGTCCGTGGCCACTTCCGTTAGCGAATTAATTCCAGCGGCGGTGCGAGCAAAATTGTTTTGGTCGCCGCTGTTGGCGATCATTTCCGAAGTCACGTTTTCGCCGTAGGTGCGTAGCCTGGTGACGCAACGGACGAGTTCATCATTCACCTGTCGGAGCGAATCGACTCGCGAATCGCGGCGGTTTCGCAACATCACCAATTCGGCCAGTAGGTCCAGAAGGCGATCCAATTGCGACGATTTCACTCGAATGGAATCGGGCGTCGCGTCGCCCGTGTCTTCGACGTTGTAGCTGCGAACTTCAGGTACGTCTGATTCTAGCGTAGCTTCGTCCACCAGCAGTTTCAGTTGTTCTCGAACGGCGTCGACACACGCCAACACCACGTCGACACCGACATCGCGGCCACTGGCCAACGAATCTTCTACTTGATGAAAGTACGTGGCAAATTCATCCAGTCCAACCGTTGCCGACGCGCCTTTCAGCGTGTGTAGTTCGCGACAAATGGACTGAATCGTGCGGTGATCGCTGGGATTTTGTTCGAACGACAAAATGGCTTGTTCGATGCCGGTGAGGCACCGAATTGCATCGTCGGCGTAGGCTTCGCGAGTCTCCGCGTCCATGACAAACGGTTTTGGTTCGGGGGCGACCAGCGGTTGATCGGCCGTCGTATCGGCGAACCCTTCACCTGCTCGGAACGACGGTTCTTGGGCGCGAACATCCGCAGACGCGTGCTCTGCATCGGCCGCATCAACAGCGGGTGTACCAAGCGAATTGAGTATGAGCGCCAATTCGTCACTGGACGGCATCGGCTCGGAACCATCAGTCGCTTCGTCGACCGGTTCGTCATTCCAATCGTCGATATCGTCGTCCAGCAGCGCCAGTTGGTCTCGCCACCGATCGGTCAAACATTGAACGTTGTCTGTTTGATTGGGAATGTCGCCTTCACGGCAAAATTGTGCCAGCGATTCCAAGCTGGTGCGGATGGTGTCAATCAGCTGCCGAGCATCATCTCGAGTGCCATCGATTTCCCAGAGCGCCTGGCCAACAGGACCGAGTGCCATGAGGAGTCGTGCTAATTCGGCGACGTCGTGGCGTTCCACATCATTCCCAATGTCGCGAACGGTACGCATCTTGTCGCTAAAATCGTCCGGCCACGGTTGGTCCGTAGCCAAGTGATTGAGGCGTTCGAGTAGTTGCCAAATTTGGTCCGCGATTTCGCTCACCGAAGTATCTCCCTTATTCTGCAGCTACCGCGGGTTGGAAAGATTGGACTGACAGGTCGTGGTCACTGTCATCCAGATGTTCATTCGAACTCGGGCTATGCGATGATTCGGGCTGCGTCAAACGCACGTCGTAGCCCGCATCTTCATAACGCAATGGATTGAGTGCTTGGCCAATTTGCCGAGCGAACCCGGACAGCGAATTGGTGGCCCAGGCCACGGCTTCCGCACGGCCTCGTTCCTGTTTGGACGACGTTGAAATCCGTTCCACCGACGTGATCAAGTCGCGTGCCAAGCGAACTTGATTGGATGCTGATTGGCCAATGTCGGACAGGATACCGGCCACAGACTTGGAACTATCTGTCATACGTCGCACGATTTCGTTGGTGCGTTCCAGCAATGTCTGTTCTTCATCCAATTCCTGACGCTGCGTGGTCAAGACTTTGATGGAGGAGTTGGTTTCCATCTGAATTGATTCGACCAAGCTGGTGACTTCTCGAGATGCACGAGCGGCTTGTTCGGCCAATTTACGAACCTCTTCTGCAACAACGGTGAAGCCGCGTCCCGATTCGCCGGTGCGCACCGATTCAATGGAAACGTTTAGGGCCAGCATGTCGGTTCGTGAAGAAATTTCGCCAATGGTATGAGCGATATTGGCGATTTCTCGCGACTGATCACCCAGCGTTCTGAGCTTGGATTCGCTGGCTTCAATGTAGGAACGCTGTCGCTGAACAACGCTCTTAAGACTTTCAATCCGTTCAAAAGCGGCGTCTGATTCGCTGGACGAACCTTGCTGTTGATCTCGATGAAGTTCCACTTGCCGCAGGATGGCATCGATATAGTTGGACAGTTGGTCAACGTACGTGGTTGCTTTGCTAACGGCGTCTGTGCGAATTTCCGAACTGCCCGAAATCTCTTTGGTGGATTGATGGATTTCCGCCGTGGTCTCCAAAATCTGGCGAATGGCACCGTCTGCGTCATCCGCGATTCCGGCCAGTAACGCTCGCAATTGTTCTGCGCCGTGGCCTCGTTGGCCGGCCAATTCGTTAATGCGCCGACGATCCATTCGCCGCACCACAGCGTCCAGCATTTGTGCTTGTTCGCGACTACGTTTGGCCGCACTGGTCCAGCGTTGTACGCATTCGCGCAGATGGTTCAGCAGCGTATCAAATTCGTCGATGCCTGTTAGGGAAACCTGCGTCGTAGGATCGACCGTGACCGCTTGGTCCAGGCGACTGATGGCGGTGACCAAGCGACGAGCAATCAGCCAACTCAGCCCGCCAATCAAGATGACGGCCACCGTGATTGCCGCGCCGACGATCCCGAACTGTGCGTGTGTCCACCAACAAACGGCAACACCAACGGCGCCGATGGCGGCTGCCATGAAGTGCGTCAGCAGTGAAAGTCGTATCAATCTCAAGGGTCGCTCCTTTGGGAACTAGGCTACGTTGATGCGTTTCCAGTGGGATCGCAGTTGTCGTTCGAAATGCTGCAGCAACGTGTTGTTGTCCAGTACGCGAATGATTTCGTGTTCGTGCGAAGCGGTGCCCATGACGGCGGCGGACAGACCACTTCCATCGGCACCGACGGAATTAAGCGAGACTTCCAGCTGTGCAAGTCCAACCACGTTTTCGACCAATAAACCCCACGGACCGGTTGGCGAAAACATCACCATCATTTGTTTTTCGCGGATGTCGTTATTGCGTCGGTCGGAATGAACCACCGGCAGGAATTCGTTGCGAACGTGGCACAATCCAGCGAGTAATGGATCCGACAAAGGGATGGGAGTGATATTGGGGACAGGCATCACTTCACGCACGGAGGTTGCCAGAACGGCGAATGCTTCCCGGTTTCTGGTCCGGAAAAGGCAATATTGGTCGCATGCGGATACTTCGTTTACCATGTTTCCGTTTCCACCTTATGCGTTGCGAAACATCTGGCCTAATCGCTCTTTCAGATCACGCAGTCGTTGCTCTTCGCAGTCGACGACTGATTCCGTCTTGGTAGCGAACGTCGGTTCGGCGGTGATTGGGGACGGTCCGGTGGAACGCGGGCGTTCGACAAACGGTTTTGATTCCAGCGAATCGGTCGAATGGTCGTTGGATGGGGTGAAGTCATTGTTTGTCGCGCTTTGACCGGCTGCGGGTTGGGTACCAATCGGAACGACAGAATACGGGGGCGCTGTCGGTGGCACCAGTAGTTCGCTTAACGTGTTCAGTTCGTGACGAAAACGCATCATAAAGTCCTGCAGTTCTTGTCGAAGTTCGTGTAGTTCGTTCTGCAACTCGACATGGTTGGGCGCGTCGTGCATCTTGATTTACCCTGACGGCATTCCTGCGGACTGAGTTTTTTGGAGTTTCGACCAAACCATGGTCACCAAGTCTTCTCGTCGAACCGGTTTGCGAAGGTACGTTCCCGAAGAAATACCGAGTCCCTCTAAATCCTCGGGCTCCATTGCCGTCAAGAAGACAACCGGCAAGCTGGCGAATGGTTCGCCCAGATTTTTCAGCTCGTCACAAAATGCAAAGCCGTCCATCTCCGGCATATTGATGTCGCAGATCACCAAGTCCGGGCAGTTGGATTGGATTTGACTCAACGCGTCTCGGCCGTCCGTTGCCACGTCAACGTCGTAACCAATTGCGACAAGATTTTTCTTGACCATGCGGCCGACGACGACGCTGTCGTCCAAGACCAATATTTTTGCGTTTCCCATTTTCTCGCCATCCAAAATATTCAGGTGCGAACCCACTTGCCGACGGGACGTCCGGTAACGAGTTCATTGCAAACTATAGGTCAGAAATGTCGGGTTTGACGGACGAATGATCTCGACTGCTGCGTGACGAGGTGATTCGGATTCATCGCCAAATCAGTTGTTGCGTCTAGGCGACAAGAAGGGATCGCAGGGCAGTAGATCCGGAATAATTCGCTTGTTCCGAAAGAAACAGCCGAGAAAATCTTACAGGTGTCGCATTGTCCAGCGTGACAATAGTTTGTCACTCAGCAAGCCCGTCAGGACAAACAGGCAAACACCCAGCAAGGTGGACAGAATGACGACGGCAAACAGGCGGTCGGTTCGGTTCATTTCGACCGCTTCACGGATCAAATATCCCAGACCGCGACCTCGGCCGCCGTACCCAACAAAGAATTCGCCCACAATCGCCCCGATGACCGCCATCCCGCTGGAGATTCGCACTCCGGTGACCAGATGAGCCAAAGCGAACGGAAATTGCAGCTTGTAAAATCGCTGCCAGCGATTCGCACCGTACATTGCAAACAAATCCAACAAGCTGCCGGGAATGGATGTCATGCCTACGGTCACATTC
>JAGQOZ010000698.1 GCA_020426955.1 Planctomycetales bacterium | reverse complement strand
CCGTAATATTCGCATGCGAATTCACAAAATCCGCCAACGGTTGCACTTTGGAATTGAACGTGTTTTCGTCCGCGTCGCCTCCGCCGTAACTATGAAATTGAATATGCGTCAAGTGACCTCGAAATCCTTCTAACGCGCGCATCGATTCCAGCGTGGTCTGCCAGTTGCCAGGCATGCCCAGATTATTGCAATGCAAGTGAATCGAATGCGGCAACCGCAATTCGTCGACCGCTTGTGCCAGGCCTCGGATGATTTGCCGAGGTGTCACGTCAAAAAAGTCGACTTGCGAATCAAGTCCTTCCACGTTTCCGGCTTGTTTGTGCTTCCAAACTTCCACGCCGCCCGGATTCACTAACTTGGCCGCATAACCTTTGGCGGCCCCCAACAGCCAAGCGACAAACGCTCGCAGCTTTTCTGGATTCTGTTCATGAATCGACTTCATTACGTAATGGTTGTTGCCCATCAACACGTAGAAGCCTTTGTCGATGCACGGAGTGTCTTCGAATTCTTCGTGAGCGTGACGAGCAGACAATGGCGGTACGGCCGCGTCAAATGCGGTGGTGTAACCGAGTCCCGCGTACTTATAGCCTGTGGCAAACGTGCTGGGCACGCTGCCCATGGTGCCGCTATGACTGATGGTGGTCCGCCGCACCGGTTCCGCTTTGCGTTTTTCTTCGGGCCGCATTTTCCGAGCCGTATTGACTTTGGGGCCGGCAATGTGGCAATGCATATCAACTCCGCCCGGCATCACCACCAAGCCAGCTGCGTTCAGCGTTCTCGCGGGTCGCACGGTCGGATCAGACGGAGGTTCCACAATGCGACCATCGCGGATCCAAATATCTTTTACTTGGCCGTCCACGCCGTTGATGGGATCGTAAACATAGCCGCCAGAGATTTTGAAGTATTCGTTCGACATTTCCTGCCATCGATTCGTAATCAAGGCACAGCTAACTTGGTGGTGTCCGCTGGACCACTGATTTATGATTAAGTTTCGAAATTTAAGGTTGGCAGTTTATTGTAACTCGGAACGAACCCAAACGTGAGTGGTCGAAAGCGCCGCCCACAACAACGTCAATGCGGCGTTTTACGCGATTCCAATTCGTCACGTCATGAGCGAACAAGGTCACAAAGCAACCGACAAAGAGCGAGGCATTGGATTGTAGGGCATCGCCCGTCAAGCCCGACGTTTCGTTGATCAACACAAGTGAACTTACATGAAACAATACCTTCCATACTTGCCGTTGACTGCGTTCATGTTGGCGTGCGTGCCATTGAATCACTTTCTTAACCGATTTGAATATGCTTTAGACGTCGTCATCGCCGGAGTTCACTGCGGTGAACTGATTGCCTTGGCCATCATCGGCGGTCTGGTTGGGCGACATTGGCTATGTGGATTCAGTATCGCATGTCTCTGGGCATGTGGACTGCGTCTGGGCCGATACGCAGATTCCAGCGTGGAACAGTCGGGTTTGCTGAGTGAACTTTGCCTTGTGCCGCCCCTGATTGCCGTGTTGGCTATCGCGTTTTTGACTTTGCGATTTTTTCGACGCTGGCGGTTGGAATTGAAGTCCGCTGTGACACAACAAGCTCTCCTGTCACAGCCGATTCGAATAACAGACTTCCTTGTGGCCATGGTTTTGACGGCCAGTTTATTCGCATGCATTCGCGCTGCACGAGAACTCAGCGAAGTTAGCCATCGTGGAAATCTAAATCAATTAGTCTGGCTCATTGAGGCCGGTGTCATTGGCTTCTTTTCATTCCCTATGGTGCCGATTGTCTTTGGGCTCCATAAGATTCGTAACCGAATTGGCGGTCTGGTTGTTTTTGCCATCGCTGTGTTCATCGTGACCGGCTTTCTGTTCTTTATCATCTGCTAGGTAACAGTTTTCCGCCTCTGAATGTTTTGGGCGCCTTCTTCCTTGTCGAAGTCACGGGACTTGGTATCGCGTGGCTTGGGTTAGAGTGCCTTCGTTATGCTGGGTTCGAATGGCATTCGATTCGTGATGATCGACGAATCATGTCTGGCTTGAATTTGACATCCAACGATCCGTCTGATGTTGTTTCGAATCAGACGCAAATCTCCTGGGATGCTCGAGTGACGGGTTGCTTGGTAGTCGTCTGGCTCGTCATCGCGGTGACATTAAGTGTTTTAGGGCATTGGTCAACGAACAATCGGAATTCCACGAGTCGTAAACTTCAAGATCGCATTCAACAAGCAGAGCAAGCAGGTGGTGCGGTACAGGGCTTCAGTACGCATCCCGAACATATCACGCATCTTCAGTTAGGACGTAATTCGACCGATCGCGATCTCGGCCAGTGGAAAGGCTGCACGCGTCTGAGTCACGTCAGCTTGGCTGGTTCGCAAATATCAAACGATAGTCTGTCGCTCCTGTCAGAAATGAAATTCCTTCACTTCCTGGACCTGAGCCACACCTCGATTACGGATGACGGTCTAATTCAATTTTCGCAACAGCTAAACCGTGGGCACCGATTTGACACGCTGAATTTGGCGGCGACGGGTGTTACTTCCAAAAGCGTGACGCATCTGCTGGAACGCCATCACATCCGCCGATTGGATCTGGGTAATCTAGAATTGACCGACGCTGATTTGGCGAAAATTCCGGTGGAGCGAGTGCAAGCGTTGTATCTTTGCGGTAATCCGGTGACGGAAAAATGCCTGTCACAGATTGCCAGCATTTCTCGATTGCGTCTGGGACGAAATCAAATCTCGGCCGACGCGTTGGTCGATTTTCCTACCTTGAAGACGTCCGAACTGGAATTAATTGGCTTTCCGCTAAAAGAGGATCAGTTTGGTCGTTTGTTGGCAAAAAATTCATTCACGTATCTGCGACTCGAACGAACCGGTTTGACCGATGAAGCCGCTCGGCATTTCGCCACGCAGAGTTTGACTTCGTTATATCTGGGTGATG
>JAGQOZ010000697.1 GCA_020426955.1 Planctomycetales bacterium | reverse complement strand
GATTCAACTTGGCAAGACTCAGCGAATTCCGATTTTCTGGCAACAGCGATTCTGGCAACACAAAGAACCCATACAGCCAGTTGATCAGCGCCAGTCCCGCTGCCGTGAAAAATGGTAGACGCAAGTTGATGCCGCCCAGCACGCCGCCTAGACTGGGCCCGATGATAAAACCCAAGCCAAACATCATGCCGACAAAACCAAAGTTTCTGGCTCGAGTCTCCGGAGTGGAAATATCCGCGATATACGCGTTGGCGGTGGTAATACTGGCTCCCATGGCCCCAGCCAACAGTCTGCCCACGAACAGCCAACGAATATTCGGCGCAAAGCCCTGTATCAGAAAATCGACGCCCAGTCCGAATAATGCCGCTAACAAGACTGGCCGTCGGCCAAAGCGATCCGACAACGCGCCCATGATCGGGGCACACAAAAATTGCATCAGTGCGTAGGAAGCACCAATCACTCCGACATACCAGCCAGCCAGAGATGTATTGCCGCCCACAAAATGCTCAATCAATTCCGGCAGAACCGGAATAATGATGCCGATTCCCAAAATGTCAATGAACAGCGTTACCAGAATGAACGCCAAAGCAGCTTTCTTTTTTTCAACCGTTTTCTGCATGTCGACCAGCTTCCTGAGGTTCGCAAACATCTTCAAGAAGCATGGTTGTAACATTCGGCCGGAAATTCGACGAGTGGTGTGGCTGTTGCGTGTAAGTCATTGGTTCGAACCCAAAGCGCATGAAAAGCGGCCGCTCAAAACGAACGGCCGCTTGTTTCGCCGCGAATCATACCGATTTACCGCTTAACGACTGTAAAACCGGCGTTTTCGTTCCAACGTCAACAGCATGACGGTTCCCAATAGCGTCGCGAACCAGCCAGCGGGTTCGGGCACGGCCGAGACACCGCCGCGAGGCCCCAGTTCATAGCCGCCATCCGTAAAAGCCACCACAAAGTCACTGCTGTCGAATTTGCCGTCTCCGTCCCAATCGCCCGTTTCCCAGTTGGCGGCTTGGCCCGTTTCATACAAGCCAGACGTGAAGACTTGGACGAAGTCGCTACTGTTAAACTCGCCGTCAAAGTTGGAATCGCCGTACCACGTCCCTTTCAGATCAATAACCCACTGGCTGTGGTCATCCAGATTGACGTTGCCGTCTTCGTTCAGATCGTACTTGGCGGCGGATTCGCCCAGACGAATCTGTTCGGCCAAATCATTGATATCCACTGCGTCCAGGTTTCCATCGCCGTTGAAGTCGCCCGGTTCGCCGCCACCACCAGAACTCATCTGAAAATTCAATTGGTACGCTCGACCACCCGCTGGCGACGTATGAATGTCTAGGGCTGACAGTTCAAAGCCCGGTTCGATCTCGCCAATATCATCGTCCGGAATGAACGTCGTTGTATCTACGTTGAAATAGTGCATGCCATCGCCCGTTCCGTCCCCAAAGGCAATCACACCTCCGTTGGCGTCGTCCGCTCCGTCAAACCACTGCAGCGCCGCAGGATGGTACAAGTTACCATCGTCCGGAATGGGCGAACTGCCCCATTCGATGATATTTTCGCCCGCTTCGGTCGGTATGTGCGTGGGGCCGACTTCAAAGATCGAAAAGAAACCTTCGCCACCATCCACGCTGCCATCTTCCTGGCGAACAATCAGCGGCACCACCGTGTACAATTCGCTTTCCACATCAAACGCTCGAGCATCGGCCGCGTAATAGCGAACTACATCCACTGTTTCCCCGGCCGGAAGATCGTTGCCGTACATCACCGGGACGCCTGACCAACCGTCCGGAGTGCCATTGGTCAGCGGCAGCGGCGCTCCGAAGCTACCTTCTACGGGCGCGGGACAGGCGTCGCCAATTTTGCCACCGGCGTTCAGCGGCGGCTTGGTATTGCCCGCCACCGCCGAAACGTTAAAGTCATATTCGCGAAAACCGAAGGCATCTACATCCGTTCCGCTGGCACCTTCCAGAATGGTCTGGTTCAATTCAATGGCGGGCAAGCCTTGACCAGCTGCGCCGGAACCGGTCAACCAACCTTCGACAACGGAGCCGACAAACGGGATGGGCGATCGAGCGTCCAGGCTTTCGCCAGCAGGGTCGGACGTCAAGAATCCGACGACCCAGCCGTCTTCTACTTCGAACGTTTCCGTGTCGTGAAATGGAAATTGGTATTCACCGGCGCAAGTGTAATCGACACCGCCTTGCCGAGTGGTCCCGATGGCTCGAATTACAAAATCATCGCCGAATTCGGGGAAATCGGATTGCGGTTCTGCCACAAACGGAGTCACCATCCCAAATTGGCCCGCCGCCCAAAAATTGGTGTACGTCAAGACTCCTTGGCCACCACCAAAATCAAATGGGTTGTCTTCGTTGATATACAGAATGTTGGTCCAACCGTCGGGCGATCCCGCTCCGGTCAGCGTGTCATTCCCCGCCACCACTTGGGCTTCTATTCGCCCCGCTCCAGACACGACAAGCACGGTCGCGATTAGCCAAAAGAACTTCTTCATCCCCAAACTCCCTCGTTCAAACCATCGTTCAGGACTCACAACGTCCGTCAAACTAGCTAACCAGAATTCGAAAAGCAAGCAATTTCTTTCTGTGATCGTTCAGAAGTCGGCTCAACAAAATCCAGCATGGCGCCCCATTTGCGGATACAATACGAAACGGTGTTTTTTGGCTCACAGATCAGCGGCAGTAAGACAACCTTCTGTCAGTGCCATTTAGGCTTGGCCAATTTCACTGTCAGTCATGCGGCAGACTCATTCCCTTGTTCCGTTTTTTCAGGCAACGTAATCGATGTACGGAAATACGATCCGAAAACATATTCAATTTCCCGGCAGGCGCTCTGTTGGCAGAAGTTTTCCCAAGAAGACATTCGCTGGCGAACCACTGGAATCCAGGCATTTGTTGGCAGGCGACCTGGTAGCGT
>JAGQOZ010000696.1 GCA_020426955.1 Planctomycetales bacterium | reverse complement strand
ATCGATTTCGCGACGTACGGCTTCCAGCTCCGAATCAATAACATCTGATCCCGCGAACACGTCATCCACGTATTCGGGTAAGTCGAGTGCAAACGGCGTGACCTCCGTGAAATCCGATTCGGCATTGGTTTCTACCTGCGTTTCGGCTGCGAAGTCCGGTTGATTCGCGTTATCGGACTTTTCATTCGCAACGGCTGGCTGGTTGTTTTGTGATCGGTTCGAACCGAGTGTGCCATTCCACCAAGCGGCGACCAGCAGCAGCACCGCCGCGAAACTTGCCGCCAATGTCTTGTGCCACCAACGATTTCGACGCTCTGGTTTGGCCAATTCGGCTGGCAACGGCACGACGCTTGGCTTTTGCAGGTGAGCCAAACAGCGTTCCAACAAATCAGCCACTTCATCCGCCGTGGCGAACCGTTCGTTCCGATCTTTGCGATGCAGCCGTTGGATGATCTGACATAGCCAAATTGGAATAGCCGGATTTTGCGAACGAATATCCGCCGGATGCGATTCCGAAATCTGACGCAGCACACCCAGCGTGGAATCGGCCTGGAACGGTGGTTGGCCGGTGCACATGGAGTACATCACACTGCCCAGACTGAACAGGTCACTGCGAAAATCGATGTCAGCGCCCGCCGCTTGTTCCGGCGACATATACTGCGGCGTGCCGGCAATGATGCCGGTCCGAGTCAAGCTGGCGTCGTCTACGGCGCGAGCTAACCCGAAGTCGGTCATGACCACTCGTTCCACTCCATCCGCCAACAGCAGATTCGCCGGCTTGATGTCTCGATGTACCAACCCTTGCCGATGCGCGGCCGCCAACCCTTGCGCAGTCTGCGACGCAATTCGCAACACCTCGACCGCCGACAGCGGCCCCGCTTGGCTCAGGCGTTTCTGTAACGAAGCACCTTTTTCGTACGACATCACCAAATACGGCAGATCGTTGGCTTCGGCCACGCCGTGGATGCCAATCACGTTGGGATGCACCACGGCGGCGGCGGCTTGAGCTTCACGAGCGAACCGGCGTCGCGACGCTTCGCTTTCTGCCAAATGCGGCGACAAAACTTTGATGGCGACAAATCGGCTGAGCGAACCGTCCCACGCTTTCAAAACGACTCCCATTCCGCCCGAACCAATCACGCCAGCAACTTCATACGAACCGATGCGGCCCAACATACTGGGATTGTCGGTCGGTGCCAGTGAATCGATCACATAGCGTTCACTGACCGATGGACCGCGGCGTTGCGGCCCGGCCGAAGTTTCCTCCAACGCAGCCGCCTGTGCGTCCCATTCGTCGTCGCTGAGAAACTGGTGCGCCGCCTGCCACCAATTGTCAGACGCACTGTGTGACAACAAGTTGGCTTGGCAGGCATCACATTCGCTCAAATGCTGTTCAAAGGCGGCGTGATCGGTCGCGGTAAGATTGTCGTTCAGAAAATCGGCGACGCGTTGCGGTTGGCAAGGAGACGTTTTACTCATAATGCTGCACCTGTTCTTTCAGTCGACGCATGATGCGGCTTTTGGCCGTGTAGACGCTGCCGATGGTCATGTTTAGTTGCTCTGCAGCGGCCGCAGGCGAAAGGCCATCGACGGTGGTTAGCTGAAATGCCGACCAAGATGTTGCGGTGAATTCGTGCCGAATGTGACGAGCGGCCCAGCGAAAGATTTCTCGGCGCTGCTCCCATTCCCATTCGTCCTGTTCGATGGAAAGTTGGTCGGGCTGCGATTCCAAACAGTGCCAGACACTGGTGCCGCCTTTCGCGATATCGGGTTTCCGAGTTCGCACGAAATCAATCAGCGCATTCTGGGCCACTCGATTCAACCACGTCCGAAAAGAAGCTCGATCCTCGTCCGGCGTCCAGCGATGAATCGACTTGGCCACGCTGGTCATGACGTGCTGCGTTACGTCTCGCGCGTCCGCGTCTTGCAGGCCTTTGCGTCGAGCGATCCGATAAATCACCGGCTGATATAGCTGCGAAAATTCGCTCCACGCAGCCACGTCGTCCGCATCTTGGATGCGAACCAGCAGACTGGGTCGAGTTTCCGGCGAAGGCGTCACGATCATTTTCCCAAGCGAAACAAGTGCGATGGCAAAGCGAACAGCATTGATGGAACGGCAGCCACAGGCTACTGCAGAAGTACACGAATCGGATTCGCTTAGTTTGTCACAAAAACCGTCGAAATGTGTTTTTTTGCCCGAAAAAGTGTTCGACTCGCACCGTTGGTCGACCCACACCGACTTAATCTCCGTTGCCCCGGTCGTTCCGCGTCTGGTACCATTCGTCCGTGAAACGGCAATTCCGGGTTCCGTCGAATAGGCCGGCATGGCATATTCGCAATACTACGAGGACAGAATGAAGATCGTGTTACGTGGCTCGACTCGAGTCGTCAAAAACCATCTTGAAGAAGACGAAGAGCAAGTCTCCAGCCCAGCAGTGTTGGCGATGATTGCTTCCAAGAAGGACGAACTGGCTTCGCTCTACAATGAAGATGCTGCGTTTAGTCAGTATTGCCATGACGGCAGTGACATGGCGAATGCATTGGCCAGCCGACTGAAACTGGGTGGCTGGGTAGAATTGATCTTTGACGCCGACGCAGAAAAACTGTTCGTCGAGACTTGCTACGAATCAACCGATGCGTTGTCCGCAGAAGAAGTTCAATTTCTGGTAGTGCAAACCATCGGTCAGTGGAGCGATGGATCGGGCGGTAGCGCCATGGATGATTTTTGCGAGTTCATTGAACCCTACTACGTTGAACTGGACGAGTTTGATCCGAAATGCGTCTCGGTAACAACGGATGAATAACGGCTGCGCGCAATGTCACTCGAATAGTTATTTCGTCTCCACTTTGTCGCCACTTTAGACGCGGCAGCGCCAGCAGCTCCACACCGGCTAACTCGTTGAAGTCAGTGCCGTCAGATGTTCGTTTAAGAACGCTACCAAT
>JAGQOZ010000695.1 GCA_020426955.1 Planctomycetales bacterium | reverse complement strand
CAACGGAGTCTTCCTGTAAGGCTGACGCCAGTTCGCGAGCTTCCGCCTGCAAACTGACGGCTCCGGCTGTCAACAGACTTCCGGTCGCCAGGGCAGATGCACTTAGCATGTCACGACGATTCATTGTTCCCATCATTCATTTCCTTTATCACGGTCTACCAAGTTCAAAATGCAACGGTAAAACAAACACAGTATACCAGGGCGTCATCTCGCCTGCAGAAACCGCAAACAAAACAAGGGTTTGACGAACGATTCGCCAAACCCTTGTTCATATTCGGATGTATTATCGGTAGACGACGCTACACCTTCATTTTGCTGGCGTTGCCGGCTTGACCGAAGGCCACCATGCGATCGACACAAACTTGCTTCATGGCAGCGCGAGCTGGCTTCAGGTAGTCACGCGGATCAAATTTGTCTGGGCTCTCCATCAACACTTTGCGAATGGCACCCGTCATGGCCAAGCGGTTGTCCGTATCGACGTTGATCTTACGAACTCCGTGCTTAATCCCCTTCTGAATTTCTTCGACCGGCACGCCCCATGTTTGACGAATATTGCCGCCAAACTGATTGATGATGTCTTGCAATTCTTGCGGAACGGAGCTGCTGCCGTGCATCACCAAATGCGTATTGGGGAGTCGCTTGTGGATTTCTTCAATTCGCTTCATGGCCAGGATTTCGCCATCTGGCTTGCGAGTGAACTTGTACGCACCGTGGCTGGTACCGATAGCCACGGCCAAGGCGTCCACGCCCGTTTCCGCGACAAATCGTTCGGCTTCTTCTGGATCGGTTAGCAACTGGTCTTCAGATAATTTTCCTTCAGCACCGTGTCCGTCTTCCTTGTCTCCCATGCCGGTTTCCAGTGAACCGAGACAGCCGAGTTCTCCTTCGACCGAAACATTCTTGGGATGTGCCATCTGGACCACTTTTTTGGTGACATCCACGTTATAGTCGTAGCTGGCCGGCGTCTTGCCATCTGCTTCCAACGAACCGTCCATCATGACCGAAGTGAACCCATTTTCGATGGCACTTTGGCACGTTTCCACACTATTGCCGTGATCTTGATGCATGGTCACAGGAATGTGCGGATACAGTTCCACTGCCGCCAACATCAAGTGGCGCAGATAGGCGTCTTGGGAATAAGATCGAGCGCCGCGAGAAGCTTGAATAATGACCGGCGAATCAGTCTCGTTGGCCGCTTCCATAATGGCCTGAATCTGTTCCATGTTATTTACGTTAAAAGCCGCAACACCGTAGCCATTTTCAGCCGCGTGGTCTAATAAGGTTCGCAGAGGCAATAAAGCCATCGTAGAAACTCCCTCTAATCTGAAGTGTACGAAATAAGATCAAGCGTGTACCGCTCGAGGAACTATCGTATGGAAGCGGCCCATTATCTAGTTCCACCAGAAGATTGACAATCCCCACTGAAACTCGCCGAAACCGCCCACATTTCAGCGGTTTTGCGACAACGTGCCCATCTGCCGAAAGTTGACGTTGGGACAGACAGCACCCAGAGTCAGCGCCCTTAGTTTATTGCCGAAAAAGAAATTCTTTCGAATTCAGCACCGCCCAAGCGATGTCCTGCCACGCATCGTCCGGCCGCAACGAACCGGCCAACAATTCCTTGCATCCGACGAATTCCGCTGACGATGGCGATCGCTGCAATGCCGTCCAGTAGAGCTGCTCGATGATTTGATCGTCCGTTTGATCTGCCTTGCGCCATTGGTGCAGTCGATTCGTGGCCGACGCCAAACGCTCTTGCAAACCGTTACCGCTGATCAACAGGAATGCCTGCGATAGCGTCGTTTCGTCGGACCGTTCGCATTCACACGCAATGAGCCGTTCGGGCTTGCCAAAGGTTCGCAAAAAGCGATCATCACTGGTCTGCTTTGCTTCCCGCAAACGCACTCGATTCACTCCTGGCAACTGGATCGCTCGTTGCACGTCGTTGGCATCAAATCCAGCAAACTTCGCGTCTGCACCCAGCACGTCACACTGCGCGTCCAAAAGTTGTTCTGCTGTCAGACGTCTGGCGACCGTTCCGGCGTAGTTTTCCGTTTGCAGTTCCGTTGGTTCGAACGAAAACGGAGCGGACTGGTACGCCGCCGAGTTCAAAATGGTGCGGACCAAGTGCCTTAGGTCGAACCGGTGCCGAATAAAATCATCCGTCAATTCCATCAGCAACTCGGGATGCGATGCGGGATTGGTGATGCGAAAATCATCCACCGGATCCACCAATCCCTGCCCCATCAGCTGATACCAAATTCGATTCACTTGCACGTTGGCGAATGCCAGATTGTTGTCACTGGTCAGCCAATCAGCCAATTGCTGCAGCCGATCCACTTGGTCGGAAACATCGGTAGTGGCTTGTTGTGACAAGAACCGAGGCGGAGCGTTCTTGCCGGTCCGCACGTTTTGGACTTCCCCTTCATCTTTGATGACCACAATCTGTTCGCCCTGAAATTCATGCTTGTCGAACTTGTCTTTGCGATTGTTTTCGACAATTTCGTAATCAACTCGAGCAAACAGCGCGGCCCACGAATAGTAATCGTCTTGCGTCCACACATCGAACGGATGATTGTGGCATTTCGCACATTGAAGTCGTACTCCCAAAAACAATTGCGCCGTCGTTTCGCCTCGTTCCAACGGATCGCGGAGCGAACGATAGTAATTGGCGGCCGGCGAATCGTACGTACTGCCGCGTGACGCCACCAGTTCCTGCACAAACTGATTCAACGGCTTGCCTTGCTGAATCGACTGGCGAATCCACTGGTAAAACAAATCCACTCCCTTGGCATCCAGTAACTTTTCTTCGTTCCGCAGTAAATCGCTCCATTTCAGCGCCCAGTGATCCGCAAATTCGTCCTGCTGCAACAGCCAATCGATCAGTACCGAGCGTTTTTCTTCGGCAGGATCTTCCAGAAATGCTTTCGCTTCCTCCACCGTT
>JAGQOZ010000694.1 GCA_020426955.1 Planctomycetales bacterium | reverse complement strand
CGGCGGATGGAGGACCGACTTCGCCGTTTGACAGCCAACGGATTTTGTTTCGCGTTCAGGCCGCTGCCACACCCGTTCCAACTATCGCACTCGCCGCCGCCAGCGATTCCGGAATTTCCGAAACCGACCAACTGACCAATGCCGCAGACTTACAATTGCTGGTGTCCAATTTGGTCGTGGGCTCAACCGTCCAAGTCATATTGCAAGGGGATATTGTCGACACGTTTGTCGCAACCAGCGAAACGATGGAGGTTTCTACCGCCGACATTTCTGATCTTCAAGACGGATCGTATTTGATCATTGCTTGGCAAGCGCTGGACGGAATTCCCAGTGACCTATCGACACCGCTGGAAGTGATCATCGATCGAACCGCTCCAACCGCATTGACGGACGTTGTGCCCACTTCGGTTACAACCGGCGAACTGTTGGAAATCGATCTGACTCATCCCGAAGAGAGCGATTCGTTCCGCTATTTCCTCGGCAACCCGCCTGTTGGAATGTCCATTGAACTGCAGACGGGCCTGATTCGCTGGCGACCGAATTCAACGCAGCTGGGTCCGCACACGTTCCAGGTTCGCACCGCCGACGCGGCCGGTAATGAAACTTCGCAAGACTACACCATCCACGTCGTCCAGCCCGATTTCTTGGCCGATTATGATTTGATTTCCATCGCCACGCAGTTGGCGGAATCGGGTGCTGTCCTGTGGGGTACGCCTTGGGATACTGCCACATTGGCTCAACGAGAACTCTTTCAAGATGCCGCGAGATTCCTTCCCTTGCAAAACGCCATGGATGGACATCGTCGCTGGACGACCGATGCCCAAGCAGCCGAGATCACGCGGTTGCCAACTTGGATTTTTGCGAATGGCAGCCGCTTGGAAGGAGAACAGTCGATTCGTGACATCGCGACGGCCGCTGGCATTACGTTGACCGAATCGAACGAACCTTGGTTCGCTGAAATCAATGACATTGCGTTGTCATCTGGTTCGCCCAGACATATTGCGATTGACGCCTTTGACCCGAATTCCGATGCGCTTCGCTTTGAAGTCCGCGTCGACAATCCAGACGTGTCGGCATCGGTCCTAGCGGGCAATCGTAGCTTGCAACTGAATTTGGCAGGCTACGGCAGTATGACGTTTCAGTTGTTTGAGCAACGAGTGCCATTGATTACCGCACAAATTGCTTCCTTGGTGGAAGCGGGCCATTACGACGGTCTGGAGATCTTCAAAATCAATTCGCAGTTGATTCAAACCGGTGACGTGCGAGATTTAGGGATGGGGCACAGCGACGTAGGTCCAGTGGACGATCAGTTCCATCCCGATTTACAGCACAATCAACCGGGCGTCTTGTCCATGGCCAAGTTGATTGACGACGCCAACGACGCTCAGTTTTTTATCACCAACACACCTCAGCGACATTACGATTTCCACAATTCTATTTTTGGCCAACTGACCGATGGCGATGATATTCGGCAATCGGTTGTCGCCGCCACAACGCACGTCGGTGGCTTCAGCCAATACGGCATGGAAATCACTTCGGCTCACATTATGAACGACCAGGAAAACGGACTGCTCATGCTTTCGGCGCCTGAAGATTACCAAGGCACGGCCACCGTGACAGTGACGGCATTTGATTCCGACGGCAATTCATTTAGCCGATCGTTTGCGGTTCAAATTCAACCCGACGAATATAATTCGGGTCCGTATCTGATAGACACACCAGAATCGATCACGGTTCCGCAAAGTGGCGGCGCCCTTACGTTGAATTCGTTTGACGTCGAAGGAGACGCCGTCCGCTATTCTGCTCGAACCACAAGCAACGTCGCCATGGATGTGACGGTAGATGCGGTTTCGGGACGAATCGAAGTTCATCCGCCCGCCGGATTTGTCGGCACTGTTATGTTGGAAGTTGCCGTTCACCCGGTAGGCATTTCTGACACCGCCGACCGTTACGATCGGCAGCAGATTTTGGTAAACGTGACGGAAGAAACGATTGCCAATGATCTGAACTTGGATGGGCGAGTTGACTACTTGGATATTGCCGCAGCGTGCCACGAAATTAACCGAGGCAACACGGAATTTGACCTGAACAACGATGGCCGTCTGGATCGATATGACATTGCCGAATTTACGGAAATCGCTTTCCAAACGGGCCCTGGCGACGCCGATTTGAATGGCACCTTTGCCACCACCGACTTGATCAACATGATGAAAGCGGGCGAATATGAAGATTCGCTAAACGGCAATTCAACTTGGTTGACCGGCGATTTCAATTGCGACGGCGAATTCGATTCCACGGATCTGATCTTCGCATTTCAACTAGGGCAATTTGTCGAAGAAGCGTAGTGCTGATGCAGTCAATCTGCCGAATCATACAAGCCATGCGTTTGAATATATTTTTCCACGGCGCGAGGTGTTCGGTATCGAATACTCCGTTGTGTTCGAATTCGATCGCGGATTTCGCTACTGCTAATTTCGATCGCCGGCATGGGAACAACCGCGTCTTCACGACCGTCTGTGTTCGTTAAAGTTCGAATCGCTTCCAGGTTTGGCGCCGGTTCGTAATGACGCTGGACCACTAGCAGTGAAGCCCATTGCAGAATGCGGTCCGGCTGCTTCCATTTGGGAAAATCGACCAGCGAATCAGCCCCCATCAGCAAAAAGAATTGATGGCCAGTGTGTCGCTGACCAAGGGCCTCGATCGTATCCACGGTAAAGCTAACGGCCTGGCGATCCACTTCGATGGTTTCCAGTGAAAAACCACTGTGACCGCTGATGGCCAACTGGATCATTTCGCACCGATTCTGAGGACTGGCGGGTGGTGCGTCTTGCTTGTGTGGCGAAACCCAGGTAGGCACAAACCAAACCGCATCCAAGTCTGCCGCTTCGCGACACGTTTCCGCCAAAATCAGATGGCCGAAGTGAATGGGGTCAAAGGATCCGCCAAAAATG
>JAGQOZ010000693.1 GCA_020426955.1 Planctomycetales bacterium | reverse complement strand
TCGCCGGCGCCGGCACCATTTTGAACCACGGCCGGTCTGTTTTGCCCTTGGCCCAAAATGCGTTGCAGCGTGTTTTGGTCCGCTCCCATAAACATGGCGATCAAAGCAACGACGAGGACGCCAATTCCGCCGCCCGCCACAGCGGTGCCCGGCCCCATTCCTCGGCGATCCTCAACATTCTGACTTTGCTCTCGACCCTTCCAACGCATGGGGTTTTTCCTTTCACAATGGTTTTGTACGTGTATGTTCTCCAAGCCGCAGGAGAAATTTTCTTCGTTTTCCGGTTTGTCCACAAGTCGTTGGTGCAACGATTCGCGGAGACGGTCCGTTGAATTCGTGAAGTTGGCCAATTCGCTTCTGTCGTGTCAACTAGACGCAATCAGGCCAAATTCTATAATGTGAACCGTTTTCGCTTGAAAGTAACTCGCTGGAATCAACTTCGCTACGAAAGGAACGGAGCTTTGCCTGAACACGTTGTCATCATTGGGAGTGGACCTGCCGGTTGGTCAGCGGCCATCTATGCGGCTCGAGCGAACCTGAATCCGCTGCTATTCGAAGGGACTCCTAAGCCAGAAATGATCCCGCTGGGACAGTTGGCCTTTACCACCGAAGTAGAAAACTACGCCGGGTTTCCCGCTGGCAATATTCGTGCGTTCGTGGAAAGCGCCGTGGCCAAGGACCGACACTACAATCTGCCTCCGGCTCCCAAAGGTCACGAAAAGGACGGCCAGCCACACTACGCTGTACAAGGCGTGGAATTGATGGAGCTGATGAAGCAACAGGCGCTCAACTTTGGGACTCGAGTTGTGGGTGACGACATTGTGTCAGTCGACTTTTCTGGTAAGCCGCTGAAAGTCCAGCCGGCGTCTGGCGACGCCGTCGAAGCGCATACGGTGATTATTGCCACCGGCGCGCGAGCCAACTATTTGGGCTTGGAATCGGAAGAACGCTTCAAGAACTTGGGCGTCAGTGCGTGTGCCGTGTGCGACGGCGCGCTGCCTCGTTTCCGCAACAAGCCGCTGATTGTCGTAGGCGGAGGTGATTCGGCCGTAGAAGAAGCGACGTATCTGGCCAAGTACGCCGAAACCGTTTACTTGGTACATCGTCGCGATGAATTGCGAGCGTCCAAAATTATGGCGCAACGAGCGATCGAGAATCCGAAGATTGACATTTTGTGGAATTCGGAAATCGATGAAGTGCTGGGCGATGAAGAACAAGGCGTCACGTCGGTTCGCTTGAAATCGACCGTGGATGATGCGAAGAAAGAAGTTGCCGCTGCCGGAATGTTCTTGGCCATTGGTCACACGCCCAATACTGACTTCCTGAAAGGCCAACTGCACATGAACGACAAAGGCTACATTCAATGGACTACGGCCTTCAGAACCTACACCAGCGTGGAGGGTGTTTTTGCCGCGGGTGACGTAGCGGACGATTATTATCGGCAAGCCATCACGTCTTCCGGAACCGGCTGCATGGCGGCGCTAGATGCAGAACGCTACTTGGCCGACAAAGGCCTGTAGAATATTGGCGAGTTCCCCGTTGGTAGTCCCGCCTTGAGGCGGAATTTTAGAGGCCCAGTTTGCAGTGACGCCTTGAGGCGAAATTGACGCTCGACAAGTTCCTTCCACCTCAAGGCGGGACTGCCAACGCAATGGTTTTCTGTCTGAAGACGGGAATACCAGCAGTCAAACAGATCGTTGCGTAAAAACGTGTGGCACCTCAAGTAAAAAATCCCAACCTATAGGCGAATGACATGAGTGAAGTAGATCGCGAATTGCAGCTAATTCGAGCGGCCAAACAAAAGGGAACGGGCGCCACCGTTGCCACTTACATTCGCCTATCCGGTCCCGGTTGGTTGCAAGGCGCCATCACGTTAGGTGGAGGTTCGCTGGCGGGTGCTCTGTACCTAGGCGTGATCATGGGATACCACCTTATGTGGCTGCAACCCATTGCCATGATTTTGGGCGTGATCATGTTAAGCGCTATCAGCTACGTCACATTGTCCACGGGGCAAAGACCGTTTGGTGCCATCAATAAACACATTAGTCCTCTATTGGGTTGGGGTTGGTTGATTGCCAGTATGATGGCCAACATCGTGTGGTGTTTGCCACAATTCGCCTTAGGCACGGCGGCAGTGAAACAAAATCTGATCCCCAAGCTCAACAACGATCAGGGGACGTACATTGTGGCGATTACCTTGTTGGTGGTCGCTTCGATTGTGGTGTGGTTCTACAATTCGGGCAGCTGGGGCATCAAGCTGTTTGAAATCATTCTGAAGATTATGGTCGGCATCGTGGTGCTCAGCTTTTTTGGCGTGGTGATTGCCATGACGGCCAAGGGCGCTTTGAATTGGGGCGAAATCTTGTCCGGATTGATTCCCAACGTTTCGACGTTTTTTCAACCGGCTCCTTCATTAAACGAATATATCGAAGCGACCGGTTCGCATGCCGATTGGTGGCGAACCACCATCGCCAACACGCAAAAAGACAAGATCATCACGGCCTTTGCCACCGCCGTTGGTATCAACATGACTTTCTTGCTGCCTTATTCCATGTTGCGAAAAGGGTGGGGCAAAGAACATCGAGGTCTCGCGATCTTTGACCTGTCTATCGGCTTGATTGTGCCGTTTGTGTTGGCCACTGGATGCGTGGTGATTGCTGCGGCCAGCCAGTTTCACGGCCACGCGGACGATGTCTTCGCGATTGTGGCCAAGGGCAAAGGAAAAGAGGTTGGCGCGTTCAATAAACTGCTGGACGCTCGTTTGACTGCCGAATTTGACGACTATAATTCGCGTTCGGAAGAAGCCAAAACGGAAGCTCGAACCTCCATTTCAGATGCGGACAAACGATTGGCTGCTATGTTGGCAGAACGAGACAACCTGGCATTGGCCAACACGTTGGAACCGTTGGTTGGTAAACGAGTGGCACAGACACTTTTTGGCGTTGGCGTCTT
>JAGQOZ010000692.1 GCA_020426955.1 Planctomycetales bacterium | reverse complement strand
TGAGCTGCCGCCGCCATGATACACAGTCAAAGCAGCGCCACCCGAGCTGCCGCCAGAACTTCCACCGCTGGATCCGCCCCAGCCACCAGAACTGCCGAACGAACGAGATGCGCGGTGCGAACGAATCTTGCTGGCAATTCGCTGCAACAGACCACCGCCACCCGACGATCCGCCCGAAGAACCCCAACTTCGTCCACCACCAGATGATCCCCAACCACCGCTTCGATGATGAAGGAGCCCCAAGCCATGTCGACCGATACCGCCACCTGACGATCCGCCCGACAAACCACCCGAGCTTCCAAATCCAGCCACCGTCGCGGCACCGCCGCTTGATCCTCCGGTACTGGAGTACCCGCCGGAACTTCCTCCCCAAGAACCCCAGCCAGCATGCACTTGATCACCGCTGCACAATGCTACAAGAGACACGAGCAACGCAACACGTGAAATCCGAATCGACATTTTGTTTCACTCCCCCTTCAAATGAGGTAAGCCCAATAAATTCTTAGATGTAGAACACAACGTTCCGACAGCATACAAACCGTAGGTCACAATTCAAGGGTTCTACAAAAGATTTCACAGTCAGACAAAATAGATCGCCTAGCCAACAATTGCGCAATGTGCCGATTGGATCAATTCTGAGGATGGCGCAAGAAAAAACGCTCTCAAGTCTAAGAGCGTCAAGCATTTTTAGGTTCTTTTCTAGGCGTTCTGCGAAGCTCGCGGCCTCTCATCCCAAGCTTCGATGATCAACCGTTCGGTTGACCATTTCTTCTTTTTAGCTTCGGTTTTCAGTTTGAATATCACATACAGAGCTTCTGCTGCTTTCAACTTGCCGCGATAGGTACGCGGCGTCTTCCGGCCGTCACATTTCAGATAGAAACAATGGCGACCGGAGGATTCCTTCGCCGGCAGAATATCGCCAATTACTTTGCCACGAACGGAGACTTCAAACCCGTCGTCGTTCGGATTGAACTTAAAGGGTGTACTCATTTTAAACTGTTCCCTAGAACCGGATCTATCGAAAAAGAAACGCAAGGACTGCCTATACAGGGCACTTCCCCTGGATCGCCTTCACGCAATGCCGACAAGTTCAAGCTGGCAACTGAATTGGCCTGAGGTTTTCCCGCGTCCGATTACGCTGGGAATTTAGCACGATCGACTAGGGAGGCAAAGGGGGCGAAAGTTAGGTGGAGCCTACAGACATTCGGGATCCAACGCGTGTCCAAAAGTCTTATCGCGAGCTATTTAATAGCACCTGATCAAAGCAGGCTTCTCCCGTCGCGCCGAACAGTCCGATTCGCACAATCGCTTCTCTGGCAGCGCCCGGCACGGCAAACGATTGCGACTCTTTTCGCCATTCAGATGTGCCTCGCCATGGCCCCAACCAATTCTGACCTACTTCTCGTCGTTGGTCATCATAAAACGTAATCATCAGATTTGGCAGCTCCGTCGGCGTTTCTCCGACAACGACACCTTCCAATTTGACCCAGGTTGAGAGTTCAATTTCCCGTACATGTCGACCATCAATCGCCAAGCCCTGCAGCAAGCGACTTCCCAGTCCCGACGTCTGGTTCGAAAAACGAACGTACGCCTTACCATGGGGCGCGTCATCCGCTTCGATTCGTTCCGCTTGTCGTTGGTAATACCAGCCCGATATGAATCCCGAATCGTCTACCGGAGTTTCGAAGGAACCGTTTTCCAATTCCGGGTTCTTGGGGTTGGGCAGTTTACTGCGAGCGTCTTCGGCTTCGCCAGTCATGGGCACAAACAATGTCGGACGCAGTGCTTCGGATTCCAACTTGCCATCCACTTTCTTGAATAAGTACATGGTCTGCTGATAGCGTTCGCCGACGGGAATCACCAAGCGGCCACCTTCCTTCAACTGCTCTACCAAGGGTTTGGGAACGCTTTCCGGCGAACAGGTCACAATGATTTTGTCAAACGGAGCATGTTCAGCCCAACCCAAGAAACCATCACCAATCTTGGTTGACACGTTAGAGTAACCAAGCTGCCGCAACACACCTCGCGCTCGCTGACCCAACGACGGTACAATCTCGATGGTGTAAACCTCCTTCACCAACGGACTCAACACAGCGGCTTGATAGCCACTCCCCGTCCCAATCTCTAAGACCTTATCTTCCGGCTGCGGCTCCAGACATTCCGTCATGTACGCGACAATAAACGGAGATGAAATGGTCTGCTGATCACCAATCGGCAGCGCCATGTCGTAATAAGCGAAGTTTCGTAGGCGTCTTGGTACGAAGTCGTGGCGCGGCGTCTTGCGAATCGATTCGACCACGCGTTGGTCCTTGATCCCGGCGGTTAAAATTTCTTCGTCCACCAATCGATTTCGCAGCTCTTCAAACGAAGCAACTCGCTGGCCATTCGCATTGCCGCCATTCGCAAATAGGGCCATCAGCATGACAACCGCTGGAAAGAAGTTCGTTCGCACCATTGGTACAACTCCTCGAATACGCTGGGCATCCTCACTGCTTCAACCCTTTGGTTAAGGCCATAAATGCCATTTCCAGATTCAATTCGTCTTCTCGAAACTCTTTAATGCCGTAGCCCGCCTGCACAAGCTGGGCAGCCAGACCACTATAATCTTCTACGCCTGCGTTCAGCGTTACCACGATCCTGGGCGACTTCACTTCGACCGACTGCACCAATTCACTTTGCTCCAGCAATTTGGCCGCCTGGTCCCTGTCACCTTGGACCTGCACAAGTATGACAGAGTATTGTCGCACTTGCTTCATGACTTCTGCAACGGACGCGTTTACCTGCAGAATTCCCTTTTCGATAATTCCAATTTTATTACATACGTCCGCCAGTTCAGGCAAAATGTGACTAGAAACGATGACCGTTTTTCCCATTTCGCCCAGGCGTTTGAGCAAGTTCCGCATGTCGATTCGGGCACGCGGGTCCAGACCGCTGAGTGGTTCGTCTAAGAGCAAA
>JAGQOZ010000691.1 GCA_020426955.1 Planctomycetales bacterium | reverse complement strand
TGTTCTTCACTAACCCTCCGAAGTAACCTTCTTCGCGAAAACTATCCACTAGATCTTTCAACACGGTATACAGCAACTTGGCGTCCAAATGCCAAGTGGAATAGTTGCCAACTTCGGCCGGTACCCAAGTTTCCGGCACGCAACTGCCAGTGTCCAAGGCAATCATTTCCAAAATGCCGTCGCGAGGATTTTCCAGCAGCACGTGCAAGTGGGAAATCGATTCGTACGCTTCTTCTTGTGGCAGAACCAAACTGCCTCCCATACCGGACAGCCCGTCCAAACCTAAAGCTGGCAGCATGGCCAACGCTACTTGCGCGCCCACGTTCCCTCGATTCGCGGCGCGAAACAGACCGATTGGATCCACGAACCAAGTCAATTCGGGAGACGACGTGCGGCTGGTATCGCAACGATCCATGATGGCCGCAAACGCTTGATTATCTATCAGCGTCCCTTCGTCATTGCCTTGCAACGCCGGCACCATTTTTTTGGCCACGTTGAAACTACTGCAAAGAACAATCGTCTGTTCGAATTGAAAACGAACCACCTGTTCATCGTCATTGGTACCTCGTTGATAGACCTGCAGCTCGACCCCTTCGACGGTTTCTTTGCGAGTATTAAACCCTTGCTTGTTCAATTCGTCGGCGCCCAATTCCAACAAGTTCTTGGCGTCGTCTTCTGCTTCGGCCACATCCACCAGCGCCACAATCACAGGCTTCAAAGCCGGAGGCGCTACCACCGCCAAGGTGACTTCACCGTTGGGCACGCTCAAGATCTGTTCCAGTGTCATCCCCGCTTGATCTTCCAATTCGCGTACCAATTCCGTGGCGGAACCGTAAAGATCTTGGACCAGCGGACGGATTTCTTCGTCCTGCAGCATCGCTCCCATGCCCGTGCGGCTGAGCCGTTCGCGAAAGCGATTCGAATCCTCCACACTGACGTATGCCACCGTTTTTTCGGGCAGGACCGCAAAGGCGGGTGGACGAGCTACGGCCGGCGCAATACCTAATAGCGGCAAGGTCAGTGTCAAGATAATCTTACGGCTAAACATTTCGAATCTCCGCGAGTGGGGCTAGCTTTTGATCGAGTTATTCCCTGTTGATACCTTAATCTTGCCCCAATTGTTTCATTTGCCGCCAACTTTTTCGCTTCGAACCGGTCCTGCTCTTTCGGTAACGCCGGTTGGTTATAATCGGTAGATCGAAGCTGCGGTCGCGAGTTACACCAAATCGAGCGAATTGTCGCTTCCTTCGCGAGTTTCCCTATTTTCGCGGTCGAAATCGAAATTGCCGGGGTTTGTATTGCAGAATCATTGCGCAACTACCCAATCATTGTTTGAGGAGCTGGCCATGCGAATCGTTTCGCTCTTTTCCGTCGTCCTGATCATTGCACTTGGTCAAAGCCAAGCGTTTGGGCAAACCTTTGGGGCTCGAACCACGGGCGGTACCATTTCGGCCGGCAATCGCACGGCATTTGGCGGCGGCGGTAATGGCGTTGGCGGTGTCACAGGCAGCGGCCAAGCGTTCCAACAACTGGAATCACTCGGCTCCGTCGAAGGTGGCGAACGCTACATTCGAGACAACCGTCAAGCAACGCAATTTGTGGGCAACGATTCGCTGGAACAAGTCGGTTTCGTCGGTGTTGTGGGACGAGGCCTGCAGAACGTAAACGCCAACGGTGGATCCAGCTTTGTGGGCGGACTGTCCGGTGGCGGCTTGGGCGGCATGACCGGTGGTCTCGGTGGAGGCCTGAATTCCGGACTCGGTGGCCTGGGCGGACGTAACACAATGGGCGGCGGCTTAACCGGTGGCCTGGGCGGTATGACGGGCGGCCTGGGAATGGGCGCCGGTGGCCTAGGTGGGATTGGCGGAACCAGTCGACTCGGTGGCGGCGGACTTGGCACCGGCGGTTTGACCGGTGGACTTACCGGCGCGGGAGTCGGCAGCAACGGCATGGGTATCGCCAGCATGAACGCCGGTGGCATGGGTGCCGGCGGATTCGGTGGTCAAACCGGATTCGGAGCGGCTGGCAATGCCAACCGCTCTATTAATTTTCAAACGCAGATGAAGGTTCGCTTTCGTCATCCCGAACGCTCGACAACCATTTCATCCAGTGACCTACAGCAACGGCTCAATCATAGTAGCCGGATTCCGGCAAGCTCGAATGTGCAGGTTCAGTCCCAGGGTCAAACAGTGACGTTGACCGGTTACGTTCCCAACGACGAGGCGCGTGTATTGGCTGTCCAACTTGCCTTGCTCGAACCGGGTGTGACGGACGTAGTTGATCAAATGACCGTGGGTTCGGAAGATCCGTATACCGATTCTGATTCGAATCTAGATCTGAACCCAGCTCCGACGCCTGGTTCCCTTGTTGTTCCAGACGTTCCCAATCCGTCTGATAGGTAGTGGTTCGCTGACGAATCATATCGTTCGAAATTGGCGCCGCATTGCGAAGCTGTTCCTTAATCGAAGGCGTCAACGGGATGGATGTCGATTGAATCTTGAAGCGCTGATTCAACGGACGGTCACTCGTTTCGGCCCAAGCGGTTGATCCCGCTTCCGTACGTTCGTCAAACGAAGCTTGCTGCACCGCAGAACGAGGCAACCGTTTTTTGGCTTGCGACAGTTCATACGTGGTGGTTTTTTCCTGCAGCTTTTCCGTTCGCCCCGGCAAAAGGTTGCGCGAATGATCCCCCATCAGCACTTTCCCAGCGGCGGTCTTGAAGATGGGGACCAAGCTGATGGCCTTTTGATCGCCACCGACTGCGTCCCATGGAATCCACACACTGTACGAAGGACCGAAGTCCGATTCGCTGCGATGCGTTTCAAATTCTTCCTTGGAAAACACAAACTTCTTGGTCGGTTCGTCCGTTTCTGACGAAGCGTCATCATCGTAGGCGTAGACGATTAGCTGTCCGTCCACGGCCACCGTTTGGTTCTTGTCGTTGTAGAAGTACAGGCG
>JAGQOZ010000690.1 GCA_020426955.1 Planctomycetales bacterium | reverse complement strand
TCCAGTTGGCATACGGAGGATTGGATCGCAGGATTTGAGCATGATGGCGACCGCGACGTCCCACGCCCAAAATGCTTTTGTCCGCCAAGAACAAGAACGCCGTTTCGTCTCCTTCTCGTTCCTGAAAAACCGCTCGTTTTCGCCAAATCAAACCATCGTCGCTCTCCAACATCCGCGATTCGACTTCCGGTCCTTCGCCTCGAGGTCGCACGTCAAAATCAATTTTTCGCCGACCGCAGAGATACGCTCGTCCGTCACTCGCCGCCGCTCGCCAAACATAATGCCCAAACGTCCCTTCCAGCATCACAGGGATCTGCCAGGTCTTGCCGTCCATTGTCCAAGCCGCATAACCTAAGTGCTGGTTCAAATCATACTGGTTGGTTGGCAGCGTCGTTTCACCGCTATACCAAGTACCCGTGTAAACAAACAGCTTGTCTTGAAACACCAAAAAGTGCGGATCACGAGTGTCTCGTAGCCTGACGCGAAACTGGTGAACTTTTTCCCAGTGCAAGCCGTCATCTTCGCTCGTCATAATAATGATAGACGAAGTTGGATGCACCATGTGGCCATCCGGACAACTTCGAAACGTCAAGTACAGCTTTCCTTGATATCGAACCAAATCGGTAAACGCATTATGTTGCCCATCATGAAACACTCGGCGAATATTCTCTACCTTGACCGACGGCCATTCGCTTTGCGCGAACGCACCGCTTGGCAACACCCAGAGCACAAAGAGCGTCGCAATCAGCCTAGCGTTGACCAACTGATTATTCTGCATGACATTTTTCCAAAATCTGAAAAGCGAAACAAAACTAACATTGTAGTCCAAAAAATCACCATGATGGCGATGACCTGCGAATGGTACCGGTTTATGAGAACAGCTAGACTATGCAATCTTATGAGTCAGATTTGTGCGTTACTTAGAACGAGGGCCTTACCTGTGACGATTCATTCTTTCCTGCGTCGATCCAGCTTGCTTGTGGCTGCCATTTGGTTGGCGCACGTCGTATTGATTTCTACTGGTACTGCGGAAGATTGGTCGACGTTTCGTGGTCCGACCAGGATGGGTGTCGCGGATACTCAATTACCAACTCAGTGGAGCGACACGAACAATATCGTTTGGAAGGCGGAACTGCCTGGCCCGGGTTCCTCCAGTCCCGTGGTCTTTGGCAATCGCATTTTTGTCACCAGCTACAACGGCTATTTCCCAGACGAATCAAGGGGCACACTAGACAAACTGCAGCGACAACTAATTGCTGTGGACGCAAATTCAGGACAAGTAGTGTGGACCAAGTCAATCGCGGCGGCTCATCCCGAAGAAGAACGGATTCGCGACCATGGTTATGCGGGAAATAGTCCCGCAGTCGATGACAAGCATGTTTACGCGTTCTTCGGCAAGTCGGGAGTTTACGCGTTTGATCATGACGGCAAACAGGTTTGGCATGCCGATGTTGGTTCGCAAACCAACGGCTGGGGAAGTGCTGCGTCGCCGGTCTTGTATCAGGATTTGGTGATCATCAACGCCAGTGTAGAGAGTGAATCGTTGGTGGCGTTAGATCGCAATTCCGGCAAGGAGATTTGGCGAACCGGTGATATTCGCGAATCGTGGAACACGCCGATTATCGCCAAGTCGGCGGAGGGTCGAGACGAATTGATTGTCGCCCGTCATGGCGATGTTCTGGCCTTCAATCCGAAAGATGGTTCGCCCTTATGGACCTGCAAGACTGACATTACTTGGTACATGGTTCCGTCTGGTGTGGCAGCCGATGGCGTGGTCTATTTCTTTGGTGGGCGGTCGGGCACCGCGTCACTAGCCGTACGACTTGGAGGCCAAGGCGACGTCACCGATTCGCATCGGTTGTGGACCAGTAGTCACGGCACCAACGTCAGTTCTCCGATCTATCATGACGGCCATCTGTATTGGATGCACGATCAGTTAGGAATTGCCTTTTGCGCGAAGGCCGATTCGGGCGAATTGGTTTATCGCGAACGACTAGAACGAGCCGACCAAGTATACTCGTCGCCCGTCCTGGCCGCTGGAAAGCTGTACTATTTAACTCGCTCCGGAACAACATTCGTCATTGCCGCTCGACCTGAATTCGAATTGATCGCCACCAACCAACTGGAAGGCAAACACGGCTTTGATGGTAGTCCTGCCGTGATTCAAGATCGACTGTTGATTCGTTCCGCAAAGTTCATGTATTGCATCGGCCAATAACCGACAGCCTCCGATGGATGTGGCTGGTCGATTGGTTTGACGCAGCGTGTTGCAACTGCGAAGTCCCAACTGGCGTCTGTTTGAATAACCTTTAGGCGGAGATCTATTTTCGCCTAAAGGCGGTACCTACAAACCAATGCGTATTACAGAAAGCGGTTGATCAAGTTTTCTACAAACTCTTGACGCCCGCTGGCGTTGGGTGAAATTTCACCTTTCTCAAGCATGTACTTAGACAGCGATTCAAAACAGTGTTTGTCTGCTTCGATTTCGGCACCAATGCCACTATCCCAACTGGAATAACGATCCTTGACCAGTTGAGCCAATTCGCCATCGGCACGGATGGCGGCGGCAATCTTCAGGCCTCGAGCAAAAGCGTCCATCCCGCCGACATGCGAGTAGAACAAGTCGATCGGTTCGAAGCTTTCACGACGCACTTTCGCATCAAAGTTGACACCGCCCGCACCAATTCCATATTTCAGCAGCGAAAGCATGATTTCGGTGGTCAGATAAAAGTTGGTGGGGAATTGGTCGGTGTCCCAGCCCAGTAGCAGGTCGCCGGTGTTGGCGTCGATGGACCCGAGCAATCCTTGCGAACCGGCGTATTCCAGTTCGTGCATCATGGTGTGTCCGGCCAATGTGGCGTGATTCGTTTCCAGATTCAGCTTGAAACGATCGGTGAGGCCGTACTGTCGAAGAAAATTGATGCAAGCCGCCGCGTCCGAATCATATTGATGCTTGGTCGGCTCTTTGGG
>JAGQOZ010000689.1 GCA_020426955.1 Planctomycetales bacterium | reverse complement strand
TCATGTTGACCGGAAACGCCGACCAAAAAACGGCCGTCGATGCGGTAAACCAAGGCCACATCTTTCGGTTCCTCAATAAACCGTGTCCGCCGCAAGAATTGGCCAAGGTGCTGGATGCGGGACTGGAGCAATATCGTCTGATCACGGCCGAAGCCGAGTTGCTGAATAAGACGCTGGCCGGCAGTGTTCAAATGTTGACGCAAGTTCTTTCGCTGGCCATGCCCGAAGCCTTCGGTTTGACGCAAGAAGCCAGAAAGCTGGCTCGCGTCATCGCCGCTCGAATCGGCGTGGGGCCACTGTGGCAAGTAGAAATGGCGGCCATGCTGATGCGAGTGGGTTGTGTGTCATTGCCCAGTGACGCATTAAGAGCGTTCTTGTCTGGAGACGATCTCTCACCGGCGCATGCCAAACTGGTGGCGGAAACTCCCAAATTGGGACACAGTTTGCTCACCGCTATTCCTCGCCTGGAACCCGTAGCAAATCTTGTTTTGGCCCAGAACGATCCTCCTGCGGACGACACTCCGATTGCCGCACGCATCCTTCGCGTGATTGGAGACTATCAGCGATTTGCCAGTCACAACGTTCGCACGGCGCTAGAGCGTTTGCGTTCGGATCAATATGACTCGCAAGTGGTGTCGCTGTTGGCCGAAGCTATTTCCGAAACGAGTGAAGGGAAGAAGCTGACGGTCGCCGAACTCAAGGACGGCATGGTACTGGCCGCCAACGTCGTGGACAATTCGGGCCGACTGCTCATTGCTAAAGGAATCGAAGTGCACCAGGCCATGATTCAGAAACTGGTCATGCTGCGTCTTTCGTCTGCCGGAGTCTGCGAACCGATCGAGGTTCGAGTGGCACAAGGCTCGACGCCTCAGGTCGATGCGGTCTTGGTCGCGGCTGAAGTTTCTCAACAAATTTTCCAGGAGTAGAACAATATGATGCCAGCCATTCTTCTTGTGGACGACGACATGAATTTGCTGCGAGGAATTCGGCGAACTCTACGGCAGCAACCGTACCAAGTCTTTGTGGCCAATTCGGCGGAAATGGCCATGGAGATGTTTCACCGCGAAGTTTTTGAATTGGTCGTTGTCGACCAAATGATGAACGGCTTGCCCGGAACCGAACTGATGATCTGGATTGAAAAACATTTTCCGCAAACGGTTCGCATCATGCTTACGGGGCACCCCGACGTTGGCGTCATGAAGAAGGCAATTAACGATGGCCACGTCTTTCGTTTCCTGACAAAACCGTGTCGCGAAATCGAATTGGCAACGGCAATCCAAGACGGTTTGGAGCATCACAGAAGGGAAAGCGATGAAACAACGCGTACTGTTTATTGACGACGAACTCGCGGCGCTCAAAGCCTACGAACGTTGCTTGCGAAGCCATCAAGACGAATGGGACATGGTGTTTGACAGCTGTCCCTTGGCCGCTTGGGAACGACTACAGAATTCGCCGTTTGACACTGTGGTTTCTGACATGAAGATGCCCGGTATGACGGGAATTGAGTTGCTGAAACGCATGAAGGCGGACGCAGCCTTGAATGACATTCCCGTGGTGATTGTCACGGGGGATAGCGACCAGCAGTGGAAACGTCAAGCTTTGGATATGGATGCTGCCGATCTGTTGAGCAAACCGGTGCACACCGACGACTTGGTTGCTCGAGTCCGTAGTGCGCTGCGACTAAAACGCTACGCCGAACAATTGAAACGTTCCAACCAAATCTTGGAGCACCGAGTGCGCGAGCGAACGGCGGCGCTGGCGTCTTCGCAGATTGATATCATTTGGCGATTGGGCAAAGCGGCCGAACATCGCGATGAAGACACGGCCAATCACGTGATTCGAGTCGGCTGCTACAGCCGCATCATTGCCCAACAAATGGGACTGGACGAAACCGCATGTGATACTCTGTTTCTAGCCGCACCGCTGCATGATATCGGCAAGATTGGCATTCCCGATTCCATTTTGAACAAACCGGGACCGCTATCCACTTATGAATGGCAAATTATGAAATCGCATTGTGCCATTGGTGAATCGATTCTACGTTCGCCGTGCAAATTGCTGACGTTCGCGGCAAAGTTTGCCGGCGCATTTTCCAGTTGCCTGCCCACGCACATTCCCAACAATCCCGTGATTGAAATGGCTGCAACCATTGCCGCCACGCATCACGAAAAATGGGACGGCGCAGGTTATCCGCACGGACTTGCAGGCGACGACATTCCTTTGGTTGGACGAATTGTCGCCGTGGCCGACGTCTATGATGCGCTCCGAAGTCCTCGGCCCTACAAAGATTCCATCAACTTTGAACGAACGATCGAGATTCTGAAGTCGAGTGCTCCCACGCAATTCGACCCAGACGTATTCCAAGCATTCTTAAGCGGCATGGACGAAATTCGTTCCATCGAACGTCAGTTTTCCGACGACACCAATCTCGGCGATTCGATACTGCCTATCGATACGAGCTTGGAATATCCGCTGGCCGAACCGGCACCCGTTGCGTGAGGCATTCTCGTCGTGAACAAACCACGGACTATTAGCCCAAAGCTCTTTGATAACAATAATCAAACAGAATGTTCCATTCCGCCGCAGCAATCGATTGGCACAGAATCAGACTGTCAGCATCGGGTGACTTGGCCAACTTTTGGCAGAGATCAATAAACGCAAACGGATCCCACGCACCTTGGTTTGCCAGAAAGTTGCAATCAGCATTGGACGGCAATGATTCTGCCAACTCGTGGGCGACTTGGCACAAATGCGGGAAAACGGGATGCGATCCGACTTTGTGAAACCAATATTTGGCGTTGGAATAATCGGGTTCGCGTCGATGCATCATGCCGTGCCAATAACTGCCAGAGCTGGTATGGATCTCTTGGCTGATCGTGTGTGATTCGTCTAGAAAATTATGCCGAAGCCACAGTCCGGACACGCAGCATCGAGCCATTTGTTCGTCGCGAATGGGGGTCTGTTCGGCAAAA
>JAGQOZ010000068.1 GCA_020426955.1 Planctomycetales bacterium | reverse complement strand
AGCGTGTTGTCTTCTTGCATTTGATGAGCGGCGGCGGCTTCGGCAAGAGGGAAACGAGCAGAAATGCGCGCCTTTAATTTACCTTCGGCCAGCCAACGGTTGATGTCTCGTGCGCAAGCTTGTTGTTCTTCGGACGAAGCTTTGAACATGACAAAGCCGTGCAGCGAACAACCCTTGACATAAAACGGCCCGACGGGGAAAACCGGCCGCGCGTCTCGACCGGCCATCAATATCAAACGTCCTCGTTCGGCAAGATAGGTGGTGAGCGTTTCAAAGTCGGGTTCGCGTTGCGTTTCCCACACCACGTTCACTCCATTCGGCGCGAACTGTTGCACGGCTCCCGCCACGTCTTCCGTTTTGTAATTCACGGCCACGTCCGCGCCTAACTCTATGGCGGCAGTTTTCTTTTCGTCCGAACCGCATGTGGTCAAAACCTTGGCGCCGCCAGCCTTAGCCATCTGGACCACCATCGAACCGACTCCGCCGGTACCACCGTTGACAAAGACCAATTCGCCCGGCTGAAGTTGGGCACATTGAAACAGGCCCAAATGCGCCGTGATGCCAACCAGGGCGCAGGCCGCTGCGTCTTCGTCAGAAACTTGGTCCGGCGTTGGGTAAAGCCACTGTTGGTCCACCGCACAGTATTCGGCAAACGTACCTTGACGTCCCAATAGACCTTGGTTGCTTCCCCAAACTCGATCTCCCGGCTTGAACACTTGAACGTTCGCACCAACTTGTTCGACCGTGCCGGCCAAGTCACAACCAATGATAAAAGGCTGCGGAAGTTCCCAATAATTGGCGCCGTTCCGCAAGTAAGTATCAATTGGGTTAATAGCCACGGCGCCCATTTTGACCAGCACTTGATTCGGCCCAGGAGTGGGCGTGTCCAGGTCTCCGTAGATGATATTACTGGCAGGGCCCACTTGATTGATGTATGCGGCTTTCATGCGTTCATCCTTTCGAACAAGTCTTTTTGGCCGAATATACCTCAATTCCGGCCATTGCCCAGGGCGCGAGTGGCTTCCAGGTCGGCTGGACGAAATGCCAATCCGAACTGGCAGCTTGACCGGATGTAGATACAATAGGGGAACCTGCATTAATAAGTGAACAACGTTAGGTTGTTCTTGGTTCCGAATGACGCGGCTTCGCTGGCTTGAGTTTCAATGGTCACCGAATCGCGCAGGACGGACTCCCAACCCCCAATTTTCCCTCCTTGAATTCCGGTCCGATGTTCGTCGGACTTGCAGACGATTTCAGGCGATACGAGGTCTTGATGAAACGTCAATTTTGCATGATGGCACACAGAAGCGGTTCCACAAGTTTGCTGGCCATTGGATCTTTGTTGGCCGTGGTGATCTTAGTGGGCGCCGTCAGCTACCTGACCATGGGGTCCGGCGACCGAGATTCCGCGGCGGTCATTACGCATGTGGTGGAACGCGGCACTTTTGTTCACGAAGTGGTGGAACGCGGCGAAATTGAAAGTTCCCGGAACACAGAAATTCGTTGCGAAGTCAAAGGACGCAATTCGGACGGCACAGCCATTCTGGAAGTCGTGGACGAAGGTACTCGAGTCCAAGAGGGTGAAATCCTGGTCAAGCTGGATTCTTCCGCGTTGGAACAAGAGTTGATCGAACAGCAAATCGCTTGCAACAATAGTGAATCGTTGATGATTCAAGCCAGAAACACTCTGGAAGCGGCGGAAATCGCCAAAAAGGAATATATCGAAGGCACTTTCAAGCAAGAATGCCAGACCATTGAAGGTGAAATTGCGGTGGCCGAAGAAAATTTGCGGCGAGCCCAACAATATCTGAAGTACAGCGAAAGCTTGGCGGCCAAAGGTTACGTCACCGATTTGCAATTGGAAGGTGACCGCTTTGCCGTGGAGAAAGCACTGAACGAATTGGCCGCTGCGGAAACCAAACTCAAGGTGCTGCAAGAATACACCATGCCCAAAATGAGCAAGGAATTGGACGCGGCCATTGAATCAGCAGCGGCGATGTTTCGATCCGAAGAGAGCAGTTTTCGGCTTGAACAAGAACGCAAAAAAGAGATTGAAGACCAAATTGCCAAGTGCATCATTCGCGCGCCGCAAGATGGGCAAGTGGTCCACGCTAATACGCAAAGCAGTCGTAGTTCGGGTGAATTTGTCGTCGAACCGGGTTCGTTGGTTCGCGAACGCCAGACGATCATTCGTTTGCCCGATCCCACGGCCATGCAAGTCAAGGCGGAGATTAACGAATCGCGAGTCAACTTGATCAAAGCCGGCATGCTGGTTTCTATCCAGTTGGACGCGTTGGGCGATCAATACTTGGATGGCGAAGTAATGCGAGTGAATGAATATCCAGAACCGGGCAGTTGGTTTAGTTCGCAAGTGAAAGAATACGCCACCTACATTCGCATCAAGAATCCGCCGAATCAGATTCGCCCCGGCCTAACCGCGGAAGTGAAGATTCTGGTCGATCGGCAGCCTGACGTGATTGTGACGCCCGTTCAGACGGTCTTGGAGCACGGTGAAGAATTCTACTGCATCAAACGCATGAGCCCTGACACATGGGAAGCCATCAAGATTGAAATTGCCGCCAGCAATGATAAGTTTGTGATTGTTTCCCGCGGGCTTCAGGAAGGCGACGAATTGGCCATGATGCCCAGGTCACTGATCACCAAGGTTTCTCTGCCGGAACTAACGCCCGAACAAGAAGCTAAGCATCGTGGTGAAGGGAGTTATGGCGAAGTAGACGAACCCGAAAATTCGCCAGCGAGACGCGACTCAGATCAGGAGGAATCGAATCGTGACGCATTGAAGTCTAACGATGCGTCGTCTGCGGATCGTGCTGGTTCGGATAGTTAACCATGCTTTGGATTCGAACCATTCACGCGGGCGTCAAGAGTTTGCTGCTGCATCCGCTGCGCAGTCTGCTAACGGTCTTGGGTATTTTCATTGGGGTGGCCAGTGTCATTTGGCTGCTGGCGATTGGCGAAGGCATCAGCATTCAGGCGCAACGTCAGATTGCCGATTTGGGCGCTGAAAATATTATAGTGCGATCGGTGAAGCCGCCTAGCGAATTGATCGCGGACACGCGTGGACCAGTCCCCTATGGCTTATTGCGCGAAGAATACGACAAGATTCTGGAAACTGTGCCGACGATCAAGAAGGCGTTGCCGATTCGCGAAATGCGCCGTGCCTTTAGCAACGGGCCTCGGATGGTAGACGGGCGCTTGGTTGGCTGCACGCCGGAATATGCCGAAGTCACTCGGCTGCAAATCGACCAAGGCCACTTCATCACCGACACGGAAGTAGATCACCTGCAAAATCACTGTGTGTTGGCGGCGGAAGTGGCTCAGCGATTATTTCCGCTGAAGAATCCGATTGGTCGTCGTATTCAAGTGGATGACGACAATGATTATTACGTGGTGGTCGGAGTGCTGAAGCCCAAGAACGCCACGGCCGCAGTGGGTGGTTCGTTGGCAGCGCAGTCGTTTGATTCGGACATTTATGTGCCGATCACGACACTACGAGGTCGAGTGGGTGATTCCGTGGTGACGCGCCGCAGCGGTTCGTTCGAAGGCGAAATTGTTGAACTGAATCAGATCACATTACGAGTTAACAATGTGACGCAAGTGATGCCCACGGCTGAAATCGTTCGTGACACACTCAAGTCACACGAACGAATGCGAGACATCGCAGTGGTTGTGCCGTTAGAACTGTTAGAACAAGCTAAGACCACTCGAATGATGTTCATCATCTTCATGGGGATGATCGCAGCCATCTCATTGGTTGTTGGTGGGATTGGTATCATGAACATCATGTTAGCGACCGTGACCGAACGGACTCGTGAAATCGGTATTCGCCGCGCGCTTGGTGCCAAACGCAAGAATATTATTTCTCAGTTCTTGGCCGAGACCGTTGTGTTGGCCACGGTGGGTGGGCTGTCTGGGATTATTGGCGGAGTCTGTTTATTGCCGATCACCGGTATTGCTAGACGATTGGTAGAAGCCTATTGGCCCGAATTCTTGACGAAACTGCCCGAAACCATTCGCAATGTGGAACCTGAAATTGTCTTAGTTTCCATTCCGCTTTCTTTTGGTGTCGCACTGATTGTGGGCGTCGTCTTTGGGATCTATCCGGCCATGCGTGCCGCTCAAATGGACCCGATTGAAGCTCTGCGACACGAATAATGGGCTGGGGTTGGTGTTCCGGACCGGGGCGAATACCGAGAGCTACCAAACGGATTCTGCCGCCTGTATTGAATCTAATGGTTTTGTGTTTCAGGATTGCGACAGTTTGTGCGCCGACGATGTCGTTTTGCCGCAAGCGGTAAGACATCTTTCTAACAGTAGGAATTGACTCTGTGTATCTGTTAGATGGGTGACCACATGCCTGATTTGGCGACATCGACTGTTCCAAGGGCCAAATTGCAAGTCCGTATCGGTCGTCTCTTGGCTGCTGACAAGGCAACGTTCTTTCTGGTGGTCGTAGCGGCGCTGACCGAAATGCTGATTCTGGGTGTCCAGGCAGATTCGTTTCGGCAGACTGACTGGCACACGCGTCTGTTTGGCATCGTCTATATCACTTGGTTTTGGATTACCGCTGGTTGGTTCGCGACGTGGAGCCGACAAGCAGTTGTACGTTGGACAGACGGTCGATCTGCGGTGTGGAGATGGATTCTATATGTGGCATTCACGTTTAGTGGCGCGACCGCTGCATTGTTGTACTCCATTAGCTGGGGATTGTTTTTTCAGTCGGGCCGCCTTGCCAATTTTGAAGCAATCCGGTTTGTCACTAGCAATGCGGAACAATTGGTCCCGTATTTTCGAGAAGCCGAACCGGCGGTACTGGCGACGGCGGGATTAGTCGTGTTAGCCGCATTGCTGATCGTGCCGTTGCATATGTGGAGCAGCCGCCGTACGACTTGGAAAGTCACAGCAGATTTGGTGGTCGAATCATTGTCGTCCAAACGCTTTGCAGCGTGGCTTGGCCTGTCACTGCTAACGTTGGCCTGCTGGAACCGCATTCCCGCCGAGTCGAGCGATCTGCGACGCGCCGTCCGGCGCGAAGCGGTGACGAATCAAATGCACCCTAGTCTGACGCTGCTGATCAGCTACTATTCGACGAATTCGGCTGACATAGAACCAGTGCTCGACGCAAATCAATTGGTCGGTCGTCGTTCGTTTCAATGGAATGGTTCGCAGCGTAAGCCTGTAACCGCGGCAGGATCCATGCCGCCTTCGGTTATTATTGTGGCAATCGAATCGTTGCGACACGATATGATTTTTGCCGAACACCAAGGCCAAGAAATTTTGCCGAATATCAATCGTCTGGCCAGGAACGGGTTGCATCTAACACGAGCGTACGCGCAGAGCACGCATTCCGATTACGCCGACACCTGTTTGGTTTCGTCTTTGTATCCGCTGCGGACTCGAGCACACCATTACTTCAGTGAAAATGATCCGTGGCCTAAGACGTTGATTTACGATTTGCTGAAACCGCTAGGCTATTCTACGGCTATTATTTCCTCACAAAACGAATTGTGGGGAGGTATGGCCCATTTCTTACAGACTCCCGCATTAGATCATTTCTACCATCCGGAAACGGCCAAGGTAGATACCAGTGTTTTCGTTATGGACCCAGGATTTGCGCGCGAAGTGAAGCGAGGATCGCTCAAGGCGGGAAAGTTTCCGGATTCGCATACCGCCGCTTCGGCCTGCGATTGGTTGCGACGCCATCTGCATGCCAAGAAGCCCGTTTGTCTGAGTATGAATTTGCAGAGTTCGCATTTCCCGTACTTGTTACCGGATGATTGTGAACGCCCGTTCCAACCGTGTGCACTGGACCCCAGCTACAGTTTTGTATGGTATCCCGAAGAGGCCACGCCTGTCGTACGCAATGCATACTACAATGCTATCCATGAGTGTGACAAACAGGTTGGCAAGCTAGTTCAAACACTGGAAGAATGCGGTCAGCTGGACAATACCATATTGATTGTCACTGGCGAAAATGGCGAGGCCTTCCACGAATGCGGCGGCAGCATCACGCACGCTCGTGAACCCGTCGAACCGGCCATCCATATCGCGTGCGTGATTCATTCGCCGAATTTGATTAAATCACAACGTTCTGACTATCCGTTCGAACACGTCGATTTGGCCCCTACCATCCTAGGCCTGCTGAACCTGCCGCCACATCCAAATTTTCAGGGCATCGACATTTTGGCCGAGGATCGAATTCCCGCCGATCATCGTCTGTTGTTTTGCCATGTGAATACGGCGTTTTCACAAGCCAACGCCGTGGTGTTAGGTGGCCGCTGGAAATTGGTACAGCCGGAAGGGCAGGAGAGTGCACTGCTATTTGACGTCGTGGCCGATCCCAACGAAGAACACAACCTGCTGACTCAGGAAAGCGAACTGGCCAAGCGACTTCAACTCGCGTTGACCGACTGGAAAGCAAATCAACTAGCCTACTATCATTTTCCCAACTATTACGTCAATTTCTTTCCACCGTCGCCTCCGCGTTGGCGTGTCGAATCGTCGCCAAACGATGCGGAATCTGATTTACGAGCGGACACACGGGCCATTTCGGTTCGAACAAACTGACGCGTGTCCCGCATGTTCCAACGAGCCCCAAGAAAATGCACGCGAGCCGAAATTTCGCGGACGAAACTTCGGCTCGTTCGAGAAGGTAGGTGTTCTCGCATCTTACGATTGGAGAATCCAGAACCATCTAGCAACGTTGCGAAACGGTTCTCTTTCGCACGACACCAAGTAGCGCGAACGCCACGCAGAAAATCAGTGAAGAGGTTGCGGGTTCGGGGACGGACGCCACACCGGCGTTGGCGGGACGTGGCCCTAGTTCATAGCCACCGGCGGTGAACGCCGTAACGAAGTCGCTACTGTTGAAGTCGCCGTCGCCGTTCCAATCGCCCGTTCCCCAGGTCGAATTTCCGGGCGTGGTGTCTTCGTATTCGCCGGCTGTGAAGACGGTCACAAAATCGGCACTGCTGAATTCGCCGTCCAGATTGGAATCGCCAAAGTAGGTGCCGAACAAGTCTTCTACCCAAACTCGGCGATCTTCTTGATTGACCAAATTGTTGTTATCCAGGTCAAACGCCGTGGGATTCGTTCCCGCGATGACTTCTTGCGAAAGCAAATTGATGTCGGCAACGTCTAGAACTCCGCTCTTGTCGAAGTCACCCAATACGCCGGGGTTTCCGCCACCACCGGCCATGATTTCTATAATTTCGTCGTCCGTAAGTGCTCGCGAATAGACTCGAAAATCATCCATTCGTCCGCCCCAGGTTTCGGTCCCTTGGCGGCCAACCACAATCGCATCGTTCTCCAACATGGTTCCGTCATAAAACGCGATCGGGCCGATGCCACTTTCGCCGTTGACGATAACTTCTAGTTCTTCACCGTTGCCTCGATAGGCCAGATGCACCCATTCTTCGTCGTCCATAAAGAACGAACCTCGATCCAAATTGACCGTTGTAAAGTCTTCCTGAATGATGCGACCCCAAACGCCGGAATCTGATTTCTGGACCCAGCCGCCGATAATCTTTTCAGTGCCAGAAATCGCATCGATTCCAAATTGAACTTGAAACAGACCGTCGTTGGCGCCACCGCCACCGCCAGCCAACAGCGGATCTCGATAGGCCCAGAAAGCAATAGTAAAGGAATCGCCAGGCAACGGCGGAATTTCGGCAAGAATGTAACCGTTCGTCGATCCCGGAAATTCGATCACGCCGCCGCGAACATCGTCTTCTAGCCACTGGACGCCACCTAGGTCATCCAGTTCAGCAGGCACGTCATTTCCCGAAACATCCACGGCCAGTGCATCTTCGTCATCAAAGTTGAAATGCAACCGCAGATCTGGATCTTGGCTCCACGCACCAGATGCCAACACAAGAACAAGGCACCACGACATTGGTAGAAATCGCTTCATGATAATACCCCACGCAAGAACAACAAAGTGTTAGATCGTTCGAGCGTACAGTTTAGCGATTTAGATTTGCCAATGCCAACAAAATATTAACGAGCGGCGCTATTTCGATCGCAAGATTCTGGTCATCAAAATGACGTAATAGCCGTAGAATGCCCCGGAAACAGCCAAGGTTGCGATCGACGCGCCGGACGCCAGTAAACTGGTTTTTTGACTAACGATGGTTAGCAACAGCGAAGTTGCCAACATGGCGAACATGATGATCAAACAAGTATAACAACGCAGTATGGATGCTTTGCAGTTAAAGTAGTACAGGGCATCTCGCGTGGTCAAATTCGCAGCTTCTCGTAGTCGTTTCAAGTCGTCGGCCGAATCGGGCACACTCTTGGTGAACGACCGACGACTGGACTGTTCCGTAGTCGGTTCAACGGCCGCCACCGCTTCGACCGGTTCTTCCACTGGAAGTTTGACCGCGGGCGTTCCTGGGGATGACGTACCAGTGGTTGCCGGAGCAACATCGACACAAATGGTCTGCGAACCATCGTCGCCTTGGCTATCCGGTGCGTGCGGCACGTTGGCAATGATAGCCGCCGTGCTTTGCGCTGTCGGTTTAGGTGCGGCCGGCTTGGGCGCAGCTGGTTTGGTTGCGGCGGTCTTGGGTTTGGCCGCGGGTGTTGGCGAGCTTGGGGTTTCGCCGTTTTTTGAATTCATTCTGGCAATGAGCTTTTGCACATAGTCAAACGCTTCATCGACATCTTCTTCGCCGGCGGAAGAATCTGCTGGTGTCGATAAATTGCGTTCGTCTAGTTCGTCTTGACGTTCGTTTGCTGCCACGACTGCACTCTCCTTAAAAGGGTGTCTAGCTCGTTGATTTCTGAATCCTGGGTTCGATCCAATGAAGCAGATTCCGCCACCCAAGCTCGTTGATTCGCGATCGCCTGCTCCAAGTCTTTCAGCACAAATTCTGCGGATCGTAATCGAGCCACTCGACGAAGTTGCTGTTCGCTCAGAATTGACACGTAAATCGTGGTCAAATCAAGTTGCGAATAGTATTCGTCCATTTGTGCCACCAATAAACGTAGCTCATCAATTGTCAACAGGCGGTTTTCCACCAAAGTGTCTTCAATTCGTCCCAGCGCAAGATTGATAGAACGGATACGAGCGGAAAGAACGCCAACATCTACTGTCTGGTCTGGATTCGCGGTTGCTCGACGTGTCCGCACAATCGGCGGTGTCGTTACAGGCACTGGTTTCGGCGCAGGCGCAGGCGTTGATTCGACCGGTTTAGGCGGCAGCTGAACAGGTGGTTCGGCTACCGGCGTCTGCACAACCTCGGCAGGACGCTGCGCCGGAGCAGGTACATGAACGTCAGGATGGTGAGGTATTTTGGTTGCTTCGGGAACGTCACGAACAACTGTCACATTCGGCTCCATGCGACCCGGTGACGTAGCTGGCGATGGCGGCAACGCAATTGGTTCGTTGGAATGAACCACGGTGGGCGAATCGAAGAATGTTACGGGTGGAGTGGCCGCACCCGAGCCCACGGCGTCGAGCGCTTGGCGATACCAGTCAACAGACAAATCGATGGCTTTCGAATTCTGCCGCACTTGTTCCGCCGCAGAGATCCACATGTCATATCGCGAACGGTCTGTACGAAAGCGGTTATAGACGCGAATTCGGTACGTTTGCGAGATCTGTTCGAGATCCCGTTGTTGGCGCACCGAATCATCCGCGTTCAGCGATTGCGCAGCATACAACGCACTACCAACAACCATCAGACATAGGAATGTACGCAATGAGTCAAACATGTCTAAACGTACGTTGCACTGTAATGGAGTCAACCGCGTTTGAAGTTACGTATTTTCAGCCCATAAGTGCGCATTTCCATAGCCCGACACTTTCAGTGCGGGATTTTCATATCCCGACACGTAAGTGAGGGGAAACTGAGCGCTTCTGAAGTCTCTTGCTGACGCTTCGGGCTAGGAAATTCCGCAGGAAAACGCGAGTGCGCAACTTCAAAACGTGTCAGCGAGGGACCAAAGAAAGATCCAATTTTCCCTCACTTACGTTTCGGGCTATGATAAAGCGCAACTTCACAACTCACGCTTCGGGCAATGGAATTCCGCCGAGAAAACGCAAATACGCAACCTCGAAAGTTGCATTCCTGCGTTCTAAATTAGAAGATTCGCTCGATGCAAAAAGCACAAGCCCGACCGAATTGACAAGTTCAGGACTGCTGGTCAATTCCGCCGGGCTTGTTTCAGCCACCTAGACTCGTTCGTTTTGTTGTCCGGACAAAACGAAACTGCGTGTTATCTAGGTGCTGCGGGCATCTCTCCGAATTCCGGGCCGGGAACCACGGATTCATTCGAATATGCCGGATACACAGGGCGATTGACCTGGCCATCTGGAATTGGGCTGGTGGACATACCGCCATAGGCGTCGCCGTAAACTTCGCCGCCGTACGTGTTGTTGGGATATTCGCCAATGATTTGTTCGTTTACGGGATAGGGACTTCCACCGACCGCCGTTTGCGCTGGCAGATTGTTGCCACACGTGTTACATGATTCCTCCGGAGCTTGCGTGCCCGAAAATCCCAGGTTCGGTAGGATAGACGAACATTTCGCTCCACGACGACCAAACAATCGACACTGACATCCAACCGTTGCGGAAGTAACCACGGTCACCAGGACGGCAAGAAGAACCAAGCGTTTCATTGAGCGAATCTCCAGGCAGGAAAGTCAGTCGCGTTCCAAAGACACTGAAACTCTACACCCCACACTACGATGTGCAAATGAAACGGGTGATTTTTTGCAACATTTCTTTTTCCGACTTTGTTGCTTTTTTACCTCACTTGTCTGCTAGCACTGGCCGATAACCCTTCAGCAAGTACCACATCCTGGATGTGCTGCCTTCAGAACGATTGCTCCCGCTACCAACGCACATTGCACAAATTTCACACGCAGAGGTTGGATACCGTCGACTCAACGGCTTGGGCCGACGACTAGGAGTATTTGTTCCACGGAATTGGATCTGCCTGCACGGACGCGTTTGAGTTTGCGCCACCAACTATGTTTGGTTGGCGATTGTGCGATGAGTCTGTGCTAATGAGATGCAAAATTCAAATTCGCTTGTCTTCCTGGAAATGCGTGCTTGCCGTCGCCAGCGCGGTTGTGTTGTTCGTCAGCAATCCGGTGCTGGCCAAAGCAGATTCGAACTGTGTCGAAACCAATGACGTATGGCTCGTGAGCACTCGTTGCCGCTGTGTTCCCACACCGGCCGAAGTCTGTCAAGCGAATGCGGCGGAACAAATTGTCGATTCGCTTTCGATATCTCAGATCAAACCGGACGGTAAGATGAAGGCGTCTTCGTATGACAAGTTCGTGCGCACTCTGACGCCTGATACGATTGTGTGCGTCTGGGTGGACGGAAATCGAGTGGACGGGGACTATTCCATTCGAAGAAGTTGGTTGATTCAAAAAGCATTAAAGGTTCAATCGTCACAAAAACTGCGAATCGTCATATGGTCATGGCCATCGCAAACCGTCGCAGGGCCGGTTAAAGATATTCAGGCCAAGATCTGTCGAACCGAAGCCGAAGCCGTTTGGTTGGCGTCGTACTTGGCGGGACTACCGAGCTCGCAGCCGGTGACCATTTTGGGCTACAGCCTGGGAGCGAGAATCGCGTACGGCTCTTTGTCTCTGCTGGCGTCTCAGTCATTTGCAAAATACCAATTGCCCCTCCCAACGGAAACGTGCCAAGTACGTTTGGTTTTCATTGCACCTGCAGTGCCGAATTCTTGGCTGTGCCATGACCACGCCTGCAGCTTGGCGCTCACTAAGGTGCAGCGAATGTTGATATTGGGAAATCGTCGAGACAAAGTGCTGAAATACTTTCCCTATTCACCCGGCGCCAACGGCAACTTAGCGTTGGCGGTGTCAGCTGTAAGGCCGGACTGCCTGGGCGAACACGCAACACGGGTGCAACAATATGATTTTTCCCAGCAGATTGGTCGCAGTCATAAGGTGCAAGACTACCTGCAAGTGCCCGCAGCCGTCCGTTTGATTCGCCACTATTCGCTTTGGAACGCAGTTGATTGACATCGTATGAATCCCATTGCCTACCTCAACGGTGAATTCGTTTCGCCAGAACAAATGATGGTCCCCGTCACCGACACCGGTTTCATGATGGGTGTCACCATTGCGGAACAGCTGCGCACGTTTCAGGGAAAACCGTTTCGAATAGCCGATCATCTGGATCGCCTGATGGGCGGCTTGCGTCTGATCAATCTTGATTTGCCGATTCAAGAAGACCAATTGGTCGAAGTGATTCACACCGTTGCAAGCCACAACGGACCGCTGCTGGACGTGCACGACGACATCGGTATCACGGTTTTTGTTACGCCGGGGCCCTATCGAACGTACCATCCATCAGGGCCGTTTCAGCCAGTTTTAGGCGTCCATTCGTATGCGTTGCCATTTCAGTTTTGGAACGAAAAGTATACGGCTGGAGAGAAGTTGAGCCTGTCTTCTGTTCAGCAAGTGTCTGCCAACAGTTGGCCGTTTGCCTTGAAGTGCCGTAGTCGCATGCACTACTACTTGGCGTCACTTGCCGCTCGATCCCATTCGCCCTGTTGTACTCCTTTGCTGTTGGACGAAGAAGGCTTCATTTCGGAAACACCCGTGTCCAACGTCGTCGCCTATTTTGAAGAACACGGCTTTGTCACACCACCTGCCGATTCCACCCTTAACGGCATCAGCCTGCGGCACCTGCAAGACATTGCTGGACGCCTGCAGATTCCCTTTGCGGGAAGGCCCTTGTCGCCCGCTGACTTGAAAACAGCCCATGCTGTTTTTGTGACCAGCACGCCCTTCTGCCTGTTGCCCGTAAGTCAATTGGACAACCACACTTACGATTTACGCAATGCGACGCCGTTACTGCACAAGGTCCTGGATCTGTGGTCTAACGATGTAGGTGTCGACATTCTGCAACAGGCCAATCGATTTGCCAGCCGAGTTGTCTGATTTCTGCGCGGCTGGAAATCTGATGGGCTCGGCCGGGGTGCGCTGTTCTGAGTTATGCTGAACTTTTTCGGCCAGTCCGCAAATGGTCCAGCAAGACGTTGCTGAGTTCCAATGAATCGACGGGCCGTTGAAAGTGGATATCTGCCACTTGGTGAAGTTCGGGCGGAATCTGCGAAATCGAAACATCGGCAATCGTAATGACGCAGGTTCGCGACCGAAATGGTTCTTGGTTCAACAAGCGCAACAACTCTTCCATGCCTGGTTGTCGCTCCAGAAAATCTATCAGTACAAACGCTGGCGGAACGTCTTTCATGGATGTCAACAAGCTAATGGCGTCGGTGGGGTGATGGCAGAGCTGGGGGAATAATTCATTCAACTTCATCAAGCCCGCGAACAACGCTCCTTCTTGTCTGTTGGCAAAACACAAGACTGCGGATGGTAGGCACTGAGATTCCTCGGCCAATCTCTTAGGAGCTTCAAAACAGGCGTCTTCAGACATAGACGCGAGCGAACCGGTCACTTGTGCCAAAGATTCCTTCAGTAGGTCTGGCGAAATACTATCGATCGAATCGATGATGGAATGTAAGTCGTCTACGGCTGAATTCAATTTGGCCTGTAACGCTTGACGAAACTGTTTGGCTACCGGCGAATAACCTCGTTGGTGAGCGATAGGAACGTCATGCATGCCTGCCAACGTGAGTGCACGTACCAATTGAGGTACCGTGTCAAAGCCTAGCTTTTCATGGATGCTCTTGCGATGCCGGACGACCGATCGGAGCCCGATATCTAAGCGAGAAGCGATGGACTTGTTCAATCGGCCTTCCAACATGAGCCGCAAAACTTGCGATTCGATGTCCGTCAACTCTTGCACTCGTTTCCGCAAAACCGGCGGATTGACTTGACTGTTGCGGCGTTGCAAGGACAATGCCGCATCCACTGCTGATTGCAGGCGGTGCATGGACATCGGCTTTTCCAACACATCCAATACGCCATATTCGATGGCGTCTACCGCTTCCGGTACGGTAACTGTCCCGGAAACAACCAGTGCCGGAACTGTCCAGCCTCGCATCCGGATCGTTCGCAGCAAATCCAAGCCGCTGCTGCCCGTTGCTTTTAGCTTCAAGTCCACCAGCAGGCAGCCATGCGGATCCCGGTCAACCGCGTTCAAGAATGCTTCGGCCGAATCAAACGAAACAGTTTTTACTTGAATTGCTTTCAGGCCAGCTTGAATGGTGCGCACTACCAGCGGGTCGTCGTCAATGATGTACGCGACGCGTTCCGCCTGTGATTTGATGACACTCAGTCCTGTTTCCATGCGCGATAATCCAGAAAACTAGCTAACGATTTTCTCGGCGGGATCAATCGCTACATCATAGCGACTGAAGCGAACTACCAAAACGAAGATCGTCAAATTTGTGAAATATTGACCTCCATTCGGATAGCTTCAATGTCGTCGGGTGTGTTTTCTTGGTCATGGGGGAAACCATGAACTGCTATTATGCCCGATAACCCTCCGTTTGATCGACCTAGGTTGGCAACGAATGGCGCATTTCGGCCAATTGGTTCGGTGGATTCTGCCTAGAAGTTCTGTTTTGGTTGCGGGGCATCGCGCACCTGTTCATTTCGTCACGACGCTTATCGTCGCTTGCGAAGGAATTCGTTCGACCTATCCTTTCCAATACTTGGCGACGATTTTGCGAGGAAATCCAAGGAAATCGGCTTGATTTGTTGCGAAAGTTGTCAAGATTCGCTTCGTGTAGCGCGAATAGCACGTCAATCTCTGTCCCGCGAACTTAATTCAGTGAAGAATTTCTCATGAACCAACCATTTGATCCGTTTTCGGACGCCATTCGCAAAATGAAGGCCAGAACGGCCCAAGGCATTGGCATCGCTTTGCTGATCGGTGTCATGCTAATTGCGTCCTTCACGATGTTTTACCGAGTAGAAGCGAGCGATCAGGGTGTGGTTCTGCGTTTCGGCAAGCATGTCCGCACGGTCGATCCGGGTTTGCATCTAAAGCTACCGTTTCCGATTGAGAAGGTGTACCAAGTTTCTGTGCAACGAGTGCAATCGTTGGAGTTTGGTTTTGCCACGCGGGAAGCTGGACGAGTTACCTCGTATGCTCCTCGCGATGAACAAATGAAAAACATTGCCGAAATGCTGACCGGCGACCTGAATTTGGCCAATGTCGAATGGATTGTCCAATATCGCATCAGCAACGCGTACAAATCGCTGTTTAGCTTGGGCGGTAGCGAAGTCGGAATACTCGAATCCTATCTACCTCGCGGTCAAGGCAATGCGGCGGTGGAAGATTCCATTCGCGACGTCTCTGAATCTGTAATGCGTCATCTGGTAGGTGACCGCAGTGTCGATTCCATCTTGACCATGGGCCGCGATCAGATTGCTGCGGAAGCCAAACGAGGCATTCAGGATATGCTGGACCATTTTGATTGTGGCGTTGACATAGTCACCGTTAAGTTGCAAACAACTGCTCCGCCGGATCAAGTCACCGAAGCGTTTCAGGAAGTCAATCGAGCGAGACAGAATAAAGAACGATCGGTCAACGAAGCGGAAGGTGAACGGAACCGGCAGATACCTGCAGCACGAGGCAAACGGGACCAAGCGATTTTGGAGGCGGAAGGTTATGCCGATCGAGTTCTCTTGGAAACGGAAGGTCTGATCAACGCCTTTGAAGCCAAGTTGACCGAATACGAAAAAGCTCCAGAAATCACTCGAAAAAGATTGTATCTGGAAGCCATGCAACGCGTCTTGGAAGGCGTGGACGAAAAGACCATCATCGATAAATCGGTCCAGGGCGTGTTGCCGTTGCTGCAATTGGAAGGCAATGGATCCAGTTCGAATCGAGGAAATTAGCTATGAAATATTTTTCGACCTTAGCCTTCATCGCCGTCTTTGTGGCCGTCTGTGTTTTGTTGGCCGGTACGTACACGGTAGAAGAAGGCAAGCAAGCCGTGGTGACTCAATTTGGCCGACCTGTGCATTACACCACAGACGCAGGTCTGCACTTCAAACTACCGTTCATTCAAAAAGTGCATCTGTTAGAGCAACGATTGCTACCCTGGGACGGTGATCCGGAAAATATGCAGACGCGAGACAAAAAAAGAATCTTCGTCGACGTCTGGGCTCGCTGGCGCATCGCGGACGGAGAACGGTTTTACTTGGCAGCGGGTACAGAGCAGCAGGGCCATAAATTTCTGGACGATATTGTGGATTCCGCGGTTCGAGATGTCGTGGCGAGAAACAATTTGATCGATGTTGTTCGCAGCACCAATGATCCGTTGGTTTACGAATCAGACGAATTGGCTAGTTTCTCCGATGCAAATCGAGACCAAGTGACCACGGGTCGCGCCAGAATTGAAGAGGAAATTTTGAAGGTGGCTGGCCAAGATTCCATGACTCAGTACGGCATTGAATTGGTGGAAGTCCACCTAAAGCGAGTGAAATACGCAGACCTGGTCAAGACAACTGTGTATGAACGTATGCGGAGCGAACGGTTACGAATCGCCAAACGGTTTGAATCCGAAGCGGAAGAAGAACGAAATCGAATCTTGGGGCAAACCACCAAAGAATTGGACAAAATCCAAGGTGAAACGCTGAAACAATCGTCTGAAATCCGAGGTGCTGCGGATGCCAAAGTCATTGAAATGACGGCCGCCGCTTACAGTAAGAGTCCCGAATTCTTCGAATTCATTCAACGACTGAAAATGTACGAAGAATCACTCGTCGGAAACACTCGGTTAATTATGTCCACTGACAGTGACGTCCTACAGTTGCTGAATTCATTACCTCAATAGTCGAATTGGCAGCGCCGTTGATCTATCGGTAATGGACGAGGCAACGAATCCCGGACGAACTATCGGTAATGGATGAGGTGACGAATCCCCGCCGACGTATGGAAAATGGATGAGGTGACGAATCCCTATTCGGGATCTATCCTTCACCCGGTGCATTACGGACTGACTTTTCGTCGGCGTACACTACGAACCATGACGCGGAACGGCGGCGGATAGCAAGGGCAGATCTTGAGTGGTAGATTCCTGCAGCAATGACGCCCACGCCGCCTGTTTGGGACGGGATGATTGTGACTTTGCCGTGCCGTAAGTGAAACTGGTTGTCACGTCGAATTCGTCCGCCAG
>JAGQOZ010000688.1 GCA_020426955.1 Planctomycetales bacterium | reverse complement strand
TCATGGCGTACAACTTGGTCACTCTGCATGATCAACTGGTTCGTTACACTTCGTTTGAAGATGACGATTTCGTGCTTCGCATGGAAGCCAATGAAGCGGCCATTTATGGTCAACGAGCACTAAATTTGTTGCACGAAGCCAAATCGGTCCTGTGTGAAAAATACGCCGTGCAGATACCGGATCGAGTGGTCGTGGAGATTTTTCCTCAGCAGAAAGATTTTGCCATTCGCACGTTTGGCATGCCCGGCGGATCGGGATACTTGGGCGTTTGCTTTGGGCGTTTGATTACGGCTAACAGCCCGGCTTCACAAGGTTCGTCACCGTCTAATTGGCAAGCGGTGTTGTGGCATGAATTTTGTCACGTTGTCACGCTGGAGAAAACCAAGAACCGGATGCCTCGGTGGTTAAGCGAAGGGATTTCCGTCTACGAAGAACGTCAGCGCCAAGCCGGTTGGGGCGAACAGATGACGCCTCAGTATCGAGAAATGATTCTTGGCGAAGAACTCACTCCGGTTAGCCAGTTGAGTGGTGCATTCCTGCGTCCTAAGTCGCCGGTTCATCTGCAATTTGCCTACTACGAATCTTCGTTGGTGGTGGAGTACTTGATCGAACGCTACGGACTCGAAATCTTGCAACGCATTTTGGACGATCTGGGAGCGGGTCTGCCCATCAACGAAACGTTGCAGCGTTACACCGGTTCCATTGACGCGCTGGACGCCGAATTCGCCAAGTACGCTCGGGAACGAGCCCACCAGGTGGCGCCTGATTTGGATTTCCATCGCGAAGCCCTACCTGCTCCACCAACGTTGGTATCGCTGGATATTTTGTTGAAAAAGCAGCCCAATAACTATTGGGCGCTGAAGCAAAAAGCCCAGTTACTAATGGAAGCCGAACAGTGGTCGGCGGCAAAAGAGATTCTTAAACGGCTGCATCAAGCCTATCCGCAAGATCCCACCAGCGGCAATGCCACCCTGCAGTTGGCCAAGCTTTATGGCGAAATCGACGATGTTGATTCGCAACGAAAAATGTTACAAGCGGCGGTCGATTTAGACGCGGACAACGTGGGTTCACTACAGGCTTTGGCTGAACTCCAGGCCGCTGGTCAAGACTGGCCCGCGTTGGCGGAAACTTGCGAGCGTATCATTGCGGTCAATCCGTTTTTGAGTCAGCCGCATACCTATTTAGCAACGGCGGCCCAAGCGACCGATCGTCCTGATCTAGCCGTGTTGGCATTGCAAGCCAAAGTTCAATTGGATCCGGTGGACCCGGCCGGCAACTACTTTGCGTTGGCCGATTCGCTGACCAAGGCGGGCCGAACCAAAGAAGCCAAACGACAAGTTTTGAAAGCGTTGGAACTGGCTCCACGATACTTTGAGGCGCAACAGCTGTTATTAAACTTAAGTTCGTCGGACGAACAATCTTCGATCGAATCATCGGAACCGGTCGTTGAACCAAGGGCTCGTCGCCGCCCGGCTCGCTAAAACGGATGGCAAAAAGGAAAACCTCATGAAACGAAACGTCATTCCTCTGGTGTTGGCCACCATCACGCTGACGCTGATTGCCGGTTTTGGGTTTGCTCAGCGAGGACGAGGCCGGTTTGATCGCGATCGGTTTGGTGGTCGAGACGGGTATGACGGCCGAGGTGGGGTGCCGGATTGGGAGATAGATGAAGAATTCAAGCATGATGTGTTCACGTTCGTGCGGATTAAATATGATTCGCACAGTTATCGAGGTCGAGGTGGTGGGTGGCGGACCGATTACCGAGACAGTGATTTGAATTTTTCGCTTCGCTTGCAACAACTGACTTCGCTAAAAGTGAATCCGGAACCAATCGTCTTGGAATTGACCGATCCGCAACTGTTTCAATATCCGTTTATCTACATCATCGAACCTGGTGCGTTGTTTTTTTATGACGACGAAGTAGTGGCCTTGCGACGTTATTTGTTGAACGGCGGCTTCCTGATGGTGGATGATTTTTGGGGCGAAGAAGAGTATCGCAACTTTGCCGATCAGATGCGCAAGGTTTTTCCCAATCGCCAACCGGAAGAGCTGCCGCTGACACATGAAATTTTCAATTGCGTCTACAAACTAGATGAAAAACCGCAGATCCCCGCCATCAATGTCGCTCGTTGGGGTCGCGACTACGGAGTCACTTGGGAAGAGCGCTACGATTCTGACACCAGCACGCCGTATTACAAAGCGATTAAAGATGACAAAGATCGAGTGATGGTGTTGATTTGTCACAATACTGATCTGGGCGATGGCTGGGAACGAGAAGGTGAAAATGAATGGTACTTCCGCGAATTTTCCGTCAAGAAGGCCTACCCGTTGGGCATTAACATTGTCACGTACGCCATGACGCACTAGCCGTTAGTTATCGGGCTCTTGATAGCAATAATTCCGCGTTAGGCGGCGCTGACCAACGATTTGTCGAAATATAGAAACTTAGGGAGCAACTACCGTGTCACAACTGGCTGATTCGCTGGTCAATGAAAAAGAAGTGATCGAATTGATTCGCGCCAGCCGCGCGAAGATCGATGCGGAACTTTCCAAAACCATCGTCGGACAAAAAGATGTCATCGAACAATTGTTGATCAGTTTGTTCGCCGGCGGACATTGCTTGATCACCGGCGCACCGGGCTTGGCCAAGACGCTGCTGGTGCGTTCCATTGCTCAGATTTTTCATCTCAAGTTTCAACGAATTCAATTTACGCCGGACCTGATGCCCGCCGACATCACCGGCACGGAGATCTTGAAGGAAACGGATGATGGCAAACGCAGCTTGCAGTTCACGCACGGCCCTATTTTTGCCAACGTCGTGTTAGCGGACGAAATCAATCGAACTCCGCCCAAGACGCAAGCCGCGTTGCTGGAAGCGATGCAAGAACATCAAGTGACATCCAACGGTGTGGCGTACAAACTGGACGAACCCTTTTTTGTCTTGGCCACGCAGAATCCGATTGAAATGGAAGGCAC
>JAGQOZ010000687.1 GCA_020426955.1 Planctomycetales bacterium | reverse complement strand
CTCCAGCACTCCTTGAGCCACACTGCTGCCGTTTCGCAAAGAAATCGCTGTGGCGGTGGCAATTGAATCTCCATGGTCGTCTGGCGACGCAGGTGTTGGATTCGGCTGTGGATTGGGAATCGGGTTGGGCGCAGGATTTGGATTCGGGGCTGGTGGCATCTGTCCCACCACGGCATCGATCCAACTGGCAAACACATCAACTCGAGTATCAAACGAATAGTCTCCGATACTGGCGTCATCGTTGCTGCCGCCGGACGTGATCCCGGCAATATACTGCTGACCGCTTAAGGTCAAAAACGCCGGACCTCCAGAATCACCCGGCGCCGTGTTACTCTCGTTGTTGTTATCAAAGTTCCAACTGATATGCAGACTGGTCACTTCATCAATGGGCGTCGTCCCTACTCGCTTGTTGCCAAAGTCACCCTGGCCTCCGGAGTTTCCGTTGCCGCCTTCACCAAAACCAACTAGTGTCAGCACCTGCCCCACACGAGGCGTTTGTCGGTAAATGGGCATTGGGGACACACCGTTCACAGCTTGGCTGAGTTCCATAATGGAGATGTCATACCCCGCATCGAAACGGTTGCTGTTATACTGGGGATGGTCCGTAATATCCGTTGTCGAATAGGACCGACCGTTGACTTGGAACGAACCCTGTCGGTCGCCAACACCTTCCGTGCAGTGCGCCGCGGTCAAGACGTGAGTAGGAGAAATGAGCGTACCGGTGCATCCATCATTCACGATTCCAACTGCCGCATAGGCACTGGTCGGAGTACCATTAATGATCCTTGGCTGCGGTCCGGGAACATCTGGCTCCCAAGGTGTGGACGACATCATTTGCCGACTTTCCAGAGATTCGAATTGCCGTGATCGATTGGTCGCGAGACGAGTGTTCTGGACCAGGTTCCTGCGATTCTTAGTCATTGTGTTAAGTCTCCCGTAATAGGTTTCCTAAAGATGAGAAATTCGCCCGTAGAAGTGACGCTGAAAAAACCATTTCAGGCCAACTGCCGTGGGTTCGCTCGTAAGTACGACGGTCGCATTCAAACCTTGCACGCGTGAACAAAAAAATTGGGAGAGCCATTCTTTGAAACCACTTCGCCCCCCTAGTGGCACAAGCATGACGTTACTTTGTCGCATTCAGAACGTGCAAGATGCCACGGCGTGGGAGGATTTTGTTGCTAGGTACGCGCCACAGATATTTCGCTGGAGCCAGCGTTTTTCGCTGCAAGAATCGGACGCCGCCGACGTAACTCAAGAAGTGCTGGTGAAGCTAGTTTCGGCGATGCAGAGTTTTCGTTACGAACCGACCAAAGGCAGTTTTCGAGCGTGGTTGAAATCGGTCACCTCCAATGTGGTGCGTGACATGCTTCGCCGCCGAGCTCGTTCGGCCAGCCCGCACGATGCGCAGATCATGGACCTGTTGGAAAACGAAAACGCATCCACCGAACTGGCTGACTACATTGAATCGGCGTGGCAACAAGAACTATTGGAGATAGCGGAAGCCCATGTACGCATGCGAGTTCAACCACATACGTGGGAGGCCTATCGATTGACGGCGATCGAAAACATACCTGCGCCCGAAGCGGCCCAAACGTTAGGCTTAGCGGTAGCCGACGTCTATGTCGCCAAATCTAGAATCATCAAAATGTTGCGAAATGAAGTTCGCGCATTAAATACCGAGACAACCGACTGAGTCTGATTCGCAATCACCTGCCCATGAACTGTCCCACCAACCATCAGATTGATCAACTTCTTCGGCAAAACCTGCCCGCCGAACAACATCACTTGCTTCAGGACCATGTTGATCAATGCGCATTGTGTCAAGCTCGTTTGGATCAAATCACGGCCGTTCCTGTCGACGTGGCCCAGCAATACCATCTTCGCTCGACTCCCATGCCTCCGGTGCTGAAAACCCTAATTGACCGCTTGCAGGCAGAAGGCCCTGAGTCGCTAAGCGACATCGATGATTCGCCGGAAGACCTGCCTCAGTTGGAACACTATTCGTGCCTTCGGCAAATTGCTTCCGGCGGCAGCGGCACTTTATACCAAGCTCGTGATACTAAATTGAATCGTATTGTAGCCATCAAGTTGTTGCATTCATCCATTCAGTTGGATTCACATGCCAACCAGCGAATTCGGCGAGAAGCGCAAGCCATTGCGGCACTGGATCACACCAATATTGTGCGACTTTACGATGTTTCTCGCAGTGCAACGGAACGTCCGTTTCTGGTCTTGGAATACGTCCCCGGCGAAACGCTGAGCGACAGACTGGATCGAGAACCGATGTTGACGTTGCGTGAAGCAGCCGCGATTGCCATGGATGTGGCCAACGCGTTGTACGCTGCGCATCAAGCATCGCTAGTGCATCGCGACGTGAAACCATCCAACATCTTGCTTGATGGTTCCCGAGTCAAATTGACCGATTTTGGTTTGGTGCTGGACGTGGATGTGAATACACGACTGACGGAAGATGGGATCCTGGCTGGTACACCGCACTATATGAGTCCAGAGCAGATTCAGAATTCGCACTATGTGGACCACCGCACCGACATTTATAGCCTGGGCGTAGTGCTGTATGAAATGCTGACGGGACAGTTGCCGTTTCATGGGGTTCGCCGAATGCTGTTAGTACAGATCTTGCACGACGAACCGATTGCCATTCGCAAGCTAAATGATCAGGTTTCGCGAGACCTGGAGACCATTTGCCAAAAGGCCATGGCCAAAGAACCGGCCAAACGCTACGGCACTGCACAAGATTTGGCGAACGATTTGCAATGTTGGCTGCAAAATCGCCCCATTACCGCTCGTCCCATTAGCAAGTTCGAACGTTGCGTCCGCTGGTACAAGCGTAATCCGCGAATTGCCGGTTTGACCACCATCGTTGTATTGCTGTTAATGGCGTTGGTTTTGGGTAGTATCATTACCGCGAATCGTCTAAGGATGTTAAGAAATACCGCAAACCAGCAACGCGACATTGCGTTTGGAAGCCTACAGTCGC
>JAGQOZ010000686.1 GCA_020426955.1 Planctomycetales bacterium | reverse complement strand
GAGGACGCTCGGCGTGCGTTGTCCAACGCAGAACAGCTTGGTTTGCAACGCGTCTTTTTGACCAACTTGGAAAAGCAACAGTGGGCTTCGCTGCGTAACGATTTATAGCCACGCTTCCCGTCAATCACGTTCGTAAATTCGTTCCAGGAATTCGTATGAAATCCCAATCTCTTATCAAGGCAGCTGTTTATGCAGTAGTTGCCGTTGCCATTATCGTCGGTTCGGGCGTGCTACACGGTCACATGAATCAACGTTGGGGTGCGGCGGAACAACTGGAATTGGCGGCGAAAGAAGTAAACCAGTTTCCCAGTTCGTTTGCGGCGTGGCAGATGACAGAAGAACAACCGCTGTCCGACACGGCGATTGAACTGTTACGCTGCGAAGGATACTTTCATCGAACCTACACCCATCGCACCACGGGTATGACGGTTGACGCCACGTTGATTGTGGGCCCCGGTTCGACAATGGCCATCCACACACCCGAAATTTGTTTTTCCAGCTCCAACTACGTGCTGACTCGAGATCGTCATGTGGTCAGTGTGGAAGACGGAGCGGATTCGCATGCGTTTTGGTCCGTCGATTTTCAAACGAATGACGCGCAACAACAACCGCTGCGAGTTTACTACGCATGGAGTGCCGGTGACGGCTGGCATGCTCCCGAATATCCTCGGTTCGCCTTCGCCGGTAAGCCGGTACTGCACAAGCTACAAGTCACGGTCAAAGGCGTCGACGAACGAGAATTTGACGAGAACAGTGCCGGACACCGTTTTATTCGAGACTTCCTGGCGATGTTTCCCCATTAGTTTAGAAGATTGATCCGAAGGTTGACTTTTTGAAACACGATGCCAAAATTCGTCGTTCTTTTGGGTAAGTCACTGCCAAAGCCAAGACGGTGGAGTCGCCCCAGCGTATGATGAAGGGATAGTGAAGACGACAAAGCAAACAACATGTGAATTAGTGTCCTGGCGGCATGTGATTCGCAGTTAACAAGGAATAGATTTCGCACGTTTCGGTTTTACCGCATCGGACGGCTCGCGTCGTGACGCTCTAACTCAACCATTTCGAGACAGTTCCTAAGATTTCCAATCGTCGACAGACCAAATCCGACTATCGAGTTTCGCACCTTTTTGAAAGCACAGCATGACTTTGGTTAACGCATTCACGGTTGATGTCGAGGATTATTTCCACGTCTCAGCCTTTGAATCTCACATCGACCGCAATGACTGGGAGTGTTATCCCAGTCGAGTGGATCGGAATACGCGCCGGATTCTGGATCTCTTAGCCAAACATAATGTGCGAGGCACGTTCTTTGTCTTGGGTTGGATTGCCGACCGCATGCCCGAATTGGTCAAAGAGATCCAAGCCGCCGGCCATGAAATTGCATCTCATAGTTATTGGCACCGTTTGATTTACCAATTGGAACCCGCAGCGTTTCAAGAAGATGTGCGGCGGTCCAAAGAGTTGTTAGAAGATATCACCGGACAAGCCATTACCGTGTTTCGCGCACCCAGTTTTTCGATAACCAAGAAATCGAAATGGGCGTTGGAGATTTTGGCGGCCGAAGGCTTTCAGATTGACACCAGCATCTTTCCGATTTTTCATGATCGCTACGGTATTCCCGGTGCACCCAGTGAAATTCACCAAGTCCACACACCGTCTGGTTCACTCTGGGAGTTTCCTCCGTCGGTGGTTCGCTACGGCTGGTGGAACTTGCCTGTTTCCGGTGGCGGCTATTTTCGACTGTATCCTGGAAAATGGACCGTGAAATGGCTCGGCCGCATCAACACCAAAGAACGACGTCCGTTTGCCTTCTACATTCATCCTTGGGAATTGGATCCCGATCAACCCAGGTTGAAGGTCGGTTCGTGGGTCTCTCAGTGGCGACACTATCTGAATCTGTCTTCCACGGAAAGGAAACTAACGGAACTGTTGGGCCAATTTTCATTTGGAACCGTAACCGAAGCAATCACCAACCAACGCCGCGTTTGTGGCGAAGCAGCCACGGTCAAGATTCCGGGGCGTTTGGAAATTGAATGCTAAGTCTTGATCCGGGGCGAGTGGCAGACGTGGACCAAATACTTATCAGCGTAGTGATTCCTGTTCGGAACGAATCGCAACACATTGCGTCCACACTGCAGATGCTGCTGAATCAGGATTTTGATCCTGGGCGCTATGAACTATTAGCCGTCGATGGCAATTCCACCGATGACACGTGTGCGCTGGTGCGCAGCTTGGCAGCGCAACATCCGCAGATTCGACTACTCGCGAATCCTCGGCAATGGTCTAGCGCTGGCCGCAATGTGGGTGTTCGAGCCGCCCGGGGACAGATCATTGTCGTCATTGACGGACACTGTCAAATCCCTACGCCGCAATACTTCCAACACCTAGCCGAAGCCTTTGCCGACGAATCGATTGACGTGGTCGGTCGGCCTCAGCCGCTGACCGTGGAAGGCGCCAGTACGTTGCAAAAAGCGATTGCGGCTGCGCGAGCCAGTCGGATTGGCCACCATCCCGATTCATTGATCTATTCCAACCAAGCTCAAATTGCGCCGGCCATGAGTGTTGGTGCGGCGTATCGACGTCGCGTGTTCGACAAGATTGGGTACTTCGACGAACAGTTTGATGCCTGTGAAGATGTTGACTTTAACTATCGCGCGGACCAAGCGGGTTTGCGATGTCTGTTCGATCCGAAAGTCGCCGTTCACTATTTTCCTCGACGAACTTTGCATCAGTTGTTCCATCAGTTGGCTCGTTACGGTCGAGGTCGTATTCGAATGTTGCGAAAACACCCGGAAACGTTTTCTTGGAAATCGCTGGCGCCAGCGGCCGTGGTGGGCAGTTTTCCTTGTGCCCTAGCGTTGACTTGCACGGTGCCTTACGGCTGGTTGCTGTTGCTGGCACTGACCTGCGGATACGCGCTGTTGGTCGGTCTGGGCAGTGCTTTTGCAGCTATTGCGTCGCGTCAACTGGCGCTATTGCCGTGGCTACCGCTGGTCTTCTTG